>DATNMT010000064.1:0-4783 GCA_035602495.1 Bradyrhizobium sp. | reverse complement strand
GTTTCCAAGGGCGCGACACTGCTTCATCGCAACATTCTCGCCAACGTGCTGCAGAACGACGCCTGGCTGCAGCCGGCGCTGAAGAAGCCCCCAATTGTCGACCAGATGATCATTGTCTGCGCGCTGCCGCTCTATCACATCTTCGCGCTGACCGCGTGTTACCTGCTGGGCGTGCGTGCCGGCGGCACCAATCTGTTGATTCCCAACCCGCGCGACATGGCCGGCTTCGTCAAGGAGCTGATGAAATACCAGGTCAGCTTTTTCCCGGCCGTCAACACGCTCTACAACGGCTTGTTGAACACGCCGGGGTTCGACAAGCTCGATTTCTCCAAACTGAAAATCTCTAACGGCGGGGGCATGGCCACGCAAAAGCCGGTTGCCGAGAAATGGCTGAAAACCACCGGCTGCGCATTGTCGGAAGGCTATGGGCTGTCCGAAACCTCACCGACGCTGACCTGCAACCGGGCCGACATCGAGGAGTTCTCTGGTACGATCGGTCTCCCGGTGCCCTCGACTTACCTCTCGATCCGCGACGATGACGGCAACGAACTGCCGCTCGGCCAGCCCGGCGAAATCTGCGCCAAGGGCCCGCAGGTGATGGCCGGCTACTGGAATCGGCCCGACGAGACCGCGAAGGTGATGACGTCGGACGGCTATTTCCGCACCGGCGACATCGGCGTGATGACGCCGGACGGCTATACCAAGATCGTCGACCGCAAGAAGGACATGATCCTGGTGTCGGGCTTCAACGTCTATCCCAACGAGATCGAGGAAGTGATCGCCAGCCACCCCGGCGTACTGGAATGCGCCGTGATCGGCGTTACGGACGCGCGCTCGGGCGAAGCGGTCAAGGCGTTCGTGGTGAAGAAGGACCCCAACCTCACCGCCGAGGACATCATCAAGTATTGCGGCACCCAACTGACCAACTACAAGGTGCCCAAGCAGATCGAGTTCAGGACCGACCTGCCGAAGACCAATGTCGGAAAAATCCTGCGCCGCGAACTGCGCGACGAAAAGAAGGCCGCGGCCTGAGCCGACTGCACCGCGAGCGTCGCAACGACGCTTCGCGCTGCCCGGCCGATGACAGAACAGTGAATGCACGAGCCCATTGCCGTTTCCGCAGCCCGCCATATTGTGCCGGCCGCCCGCCCGGTCTAACAAACACCCGCACATTCAAGGAGAATTGACGATGACCATCAAAGTTGGCGACAAGCTGCCGGAAGCAAAATTTCGCGTGATGACGGCGGAAGGTCCGCAGGTCAAGACCACCGACGATATCTTCAAGGGCAAGAAGGTGGCCCTGTTTGCGGTCCCCGGCGCCTATACCGGCACCTGCCACAAGATGCATCTGCCGAGCATTTTCCTCAACGCCTACGCGATCAAGGACAAGGGCGTGAACACCATCGCGATCGTCTCGGTCAACGACGTCTTCGTCATGAACGCCTGGAAGCGCGACACCGACCAGCGCGACGAAGCCGTCTTCCTCGCCGACGGCAATGCCGAATTCGCCAAGGCGATCGGCATGGAGCTCGACGCCTCCGGCAACGGACTCGGCATCCGCTCCAAGCGCTACTCGATGCTGGTCGACGACGGCGTGGTCAAGAAATTCAACCTCGAGCCGGCGCCCGGCAAGGTCGAGGTTTCCGGCGGCGACACGCTGCTGGCGCAGCTGTAAGCGACAATCACAACTGTCGTCGCCCGGTCGAGCCGGGCGATGACATCCGTTGTCGCTGCTACCGCTTCAACCGCGCCATCGCGACGCCGTCGCGGGCGAGCTGGTCGGCGCGCTCGTTTTCGCCGTGGCCGGCGTGGCCCTTGACCCAGTGCCAGCGCACCTGATGCGGTTTCAGCGCGGCATCCAGACGCTGCCACAGTTCGGCGTTCTTGACCGGTTTCCTGTCCGCGGTGCGCCAGCCGTTTCGCTTCCAGCCATGGATCCAGCCGGTGATGCCCTGACGCACATACTGGCTGTCGGTGTAGAGATCGACCGTGCACGGCTTTTTCAGCGCTTCCAGCGCCGAGATCGCCGCCATCAGCTCCATGCGGTTGTTGGTGGTATGGGCCTCGCCGCCCTTCAATTCCTTTTCGACGTCACCGAATTTCAGGATCGCGCCCCAGCCGCCCGGCCCGGGATTGCCCGAGCAGGCGCCGTCGGTGTGAATGATGACCGGGGGCAACGAACTCACGCCACCAGCCCCGAGGCGGCGACGCCGTAGTCGCGCATGCTGGCGACACCCTGCTGGAAGCGCAGCTTGCGGGCATATTCCAGGGGATCCTTCGGCCGCACCAGCGCGCCCGGCGGCACGTTGAGGAAATCGACCAGCCGCGTCAGCAAAAACCGCAGCGCCGCGCCGCGCGCGAGCAGCGGCAGCGCGGTCTGTTCGGCTTCGGACAATTGCCGCTCGCGGCCATAGGCATTGAGAAACGCCAGCGCCTTGGTGACGTTGAACGAGCAGTCGCTCTCGAAGCACCAGGCGTTGAGGCAGATCGCGACGTCATAGGCCAGCATGTCGTTGCAGGCGAAGGTGAAGTCGATGATGCCGGACAGCTTCTCGCCGAGGAAGAACACGTTGTCGGGAAACAGGTCGGCGTGGATCACCCCCTGCGGCAGGTTCTTCGGCCAGACATTGCCTTCGAGATGATCGAGCTCGGCCGAGATGAACGCGCGCAATCCCGGCTGCACTTCGTCGGCGCGGGGGGCGGCCTGTTCGAACAGCGGACGCCAGCCCGACACCGACAGCGCATTGCCGCGCGCCATGCCGAAATCGCGGCCCGCCAGATGCATCCGCGCCAGCGCCTGGCCGACGCCGGCGCAGTGGGCGGCGTTGGGCTTGCGCGGCCAGACGCCTTCCAGAAAACTGATGATCGCGGCGGGACGGCCGGCCAGCGTGCCCAGCGCTTCGCCGCTTCGGCTCTTCACCGGCAGCGGACAGCTGAGGCCGCGCGAGGCGAGATGGGTCATCAAAGCGAGAAAGAACGGCAGGTCGCCCTTGGCGACGCGCTTTTCATACAGCGTCAGGATGAAATAGCCGGACGTGGCGTGAAGCAGGAAGTTGGAATTCTCCACGCCCTCGGCGATGCCCTTGTAGGACAATAGCTCGCCGATGTCGTAACGGGAGAGGAATTCCGCAAGCTCGTCGGCGGCGACATCGGTGTAAACCGCCATGGCAGCCTACGCCGCGTCGGGCCGCAGCGAACGCGGCAACGGAAAGAATTCGTTCTCTTCCGCGGCCGAGACCGTCTCCACTTGCAATTCGTAGCGCTCGGCGAAGGCGCCCATGATCTCCTCGACGATCACTTCCGGCGCCGAGGCGCCCGCGGTGATGCCGAGGCTCTTGATGCCGGCAAAGCGCGACCAGTCGAGATCGCCGGCGCGCTGCGCCAGCACCGCGATTTTGCAGCCCTCGCGCTCGGCGACTTCGCGCAAGCGCTGCGAGTTCGACGAGTTCGGCGCGCCGACCACGATCAAAGCGTCGACCACCGGCGCCACCTTCTTGACCGCGAGCTGGCGGTTGGTGGTGGCGTAGCAGATGTCTTCCTTGTGGGGGCCGGAGATGTTCGGGAACCGCTCCTTCAGCATCGCGACGATTTCCGCGGTGTCATCGATCGACAGCGTGGTCTGGGTCACAAAGGCGAGGTTGTCGGGATCCTTCGGCATAAACGTCTTGGCGTCTTCCGCGGTCTCGATCAGCGTCACCGCGCCCGGCGGCAACTGCCCGAGCGTGCCGACCACTTCCGGGTGGTGGGAATGCCCGATCAGGAGAATTTCCCGGCCGCGCTTGAAATGGATCGCCGCCTCGCGGTGGACCTTGGTCACCAGCGGGCAGGTCGCATCGAGCGAGAAGAAATTGCGGGCGCGGGCGTCCGCCGGCACCGATTTCGGCACCCCGTGGGCCGAAAACACCACTGGCGCGTTGGTATTGTCGGGGATTTCGGCCAGTTCCTCGACGAAAATCGCGCCCTTGGTCTTGAGGCTGTCCACGACATAGCGGTTGTGGACGATCTCGTGGCGGACATAGACCGGGGCGCCGTAGATGGTCAGCGCCCGTTCCACGGTGTCGATCGCCCGCACCACGCCGGCGCAAAAGCCCCGGGGCGAGCAAAGCACGATTTTCAGGGGTGGTTTGGCCTGCATGGGAGGTTTCTCGGACCGAATCACCCCTCGCCGGCGGGCAGGGAACGGTCAATTTCCATAACGACTTGGGGCCGCTTTCGGGCGCTGTCAAGGCCGTTTAGCTAACCATTGCAGAGTTAGCCCCGGACGGCTTATATAAGCCCAATTCCCGTCATCGCTGATGACCACGGCTTCGCCTCTTAGGGGTGGGCGAAGCAATAAGGAGATTTGCCATGAGCAATGCACCGCTGATGCCCAAGGCGACGGCCGTGTGGCTGGTCGACAATACCGCGCTGACCTTCGACCAGGTGGCCGATTTCACCAAAATGCACCCGCTCGAGGTCCGCGCCATCGCCGATGGCGACGCCGCCCAGGGCATCAAGGGCATGGACCCGATTTCGACCGGCCAGCTCAGCCGCGACGAGATCGAAAAGGGCGAAAAGGACCCGAATTACCGCCTGAAACTCGGCGAGAGCAAGGTGGCGCTGCCGCCGGCCGCCAAGAAGAAGGGCCCGCGCTATACCCCGGTGTCGCGCCGCCACGAGCGGCCGAGCGCGATCCTGTGGCTGGTGCGCAACCATCCCGAATTGAAGGACGCCCAGATCATGCGGCTGGTCGGCACCACCAAGACCACGATCGCGAGCGTGCGCGACCGCACCCACTGGAATG
>DATNMT010000044.1:0-6356 GCA_035602495.1 Bradyrhizobium sp. | reverse complement strand
GAATTGCTTGTCGCCATCGAATTTCAGCGCATCCGGCATCACACGCGCAGCATTCGCCAGCATGCCGTCCGCCGACACGATGACGTAGCCTTCGATGCGCAAATCCGGCATCGCGCGCGGCGGGTCTTATTCCGAGATCGTCTGCACCACGCTGGAAACCGGGCGGTCGCTGACGGTCGGCAGCTTGGCGTCCTTGAGGATCTCCTCGTCATACTGGGGCAGCGTTTGCGCCGGGAATTTCGGGATCATCTTGACCACCTTGTAACCCCCGGCCTTCAGCCGGTGCAGCAGCTCGGGCAGGGCTTCGGCGGTGTGCTTGTGGAAATCGTGCAAGAGGATGATGCCCTTGCCGAGCTTGTCGAGCTTCTTCATCGTGACGTCGATCACCTGCTGCGCGTTGCGCGCCTTGAAATCGAAGGAGTCGAGGTCGCAGGAGAACATCGCGATATTCCGGGTGCCGAGATAGGTCACCATTTCAGGCGGATGCTGCAGCGCCGGGAAGCGGAAGAACGGCGAGGGCGAAACGCCACCCAGCGCCCACTTCACCGCGCTGAAACCTTTCTCGATCTCTTCCTTGCGCTGGTCTTCGGTCAGCTTCTTGTTGGTGAGCGTCGCGTGCGACCAGGTGTGCGAGCCGATGGTGTGACCGGCCGCGAGAACCTGCTTCAGGATTTCCGGATAATAGGTCGAGTGCTTGCCGATCGGAAAGAAAATGCCGGTGGTGCATTCGTTGGCCAGCGTCTTCAACACCGACGGGGTATTTTCCGGCCACGGACCGTCGTCGAATGTCAGCACCACCTCGTGGTCGCGCAGAAAATCAAGCTGCTTGAAGTGCTCGAAACCGAACCCCGGTCCGCCCGTGGTGTCGATTTCAACAACGCGGGCGATGCCGAGCGCGTTGGGATTGGCGCAGGCGGGTTTGGCGGAGGCGGGCGCTGGGGCGGGAGCCGGCGCAGGCGCCGCCTGGGGAGCTGCCGCGCCCGTGGTGGCTGCAGTTTGCGACCAGGCCAGGCCTGACGCATAGAGCGAAACCGCGCCCGCAAAGATCAATCCTGCCGCAATACGCATCGTGTTTTTCCCTTAGCTGATCCCATGCCCGGCAACGGTCTGTTTGCCGTCGCCCGAGATTCTTCCTGCCCTTGGCGATCCTAACCTAGTTGCACCCGCGCCGCCACGGCAACGCCTTTTGTGCGGCCAGGCCGGTTTGTCGGCCGAACCGGTTAATGCCCGCGAGCCCAGAGCCGCCTCAGGTCTCCGCGAGTGCGCGGGCGATGGCGGTTTTGACCCGCGTATCCTGGGGTTCGACGGCCGAGGGAAAGGCTTCGGCGAGGTAGCCGTCGCGGCCGACCAGATATTTGTGGAAGTTCCAGCTCGGAACATCCTTGGGCGCCGCGTCCGCGGCCCATTTGTAGAACGGATGGGCGTTCGGGCCTTTCACGACGGCCTTGGCCGCGATCGGAAAGGTAACGCCGTATTGGTGGTTCGCGGTCTCCGCGATATCGGTCGCGCCGCCCGGTTCCTGTCCGCCGAAATCGTTGGAGGGGACGCCGATAATCATCAGGCCGCGATCGTGGAATTCGGTCCACAATTCCTGCAACCCGGCATATTGCGGCGTGTAGCCGCACAGGGAGGCCGTGTTGACGATCAACATCGGGCGTCCGGTGTATTCGGCAAGCCGTATATCGCCGCCGTCGAGCGCCTTGAACGAAAAGGCATAGGCCGTGATCCGGCTCATCGGCGCCTGTGCGAGCGCCGCCGGTGTCGCGATCGGAGCTGCGACGGCCGCCAGTGCCGCCGTGAGCATCGTCCTGCGGTTGAACATGGCCATCTCCGGGTATGATTCAGATTTGGCAACGATAGCTCATCCGGCAGGCCATCGCCGCTCAACAAGCCGTTATGGCCGCGCCGGCGGAGAGTTGCACCAGGGAAGCGGCAACAGCGGCATGTAATGTCCGTTCCACTCGCAGATCGATTCCGGCCCCCGGCGCATGAAGGCGTATTTTATCGGCTCGGCCTGGCCGATGGCGAGATGCAGTCCGAACAACACCATCGCGACGGGATAGGTCCATTTGCGAAACCGCAGGTCGCAGAGGGAATCGAGCAACACCGCGCCGGCGAGGATGATCAGCGGGTCGGTGAAGATGAAATATTCGGATTTCAGTCCGCGCCGCACGCCGAGCGCGTCGATTGCGATCGCGGCCGCGAGCAGCGCAACCGCCTGGATCGCGGCCTGCCTTTCGCCGCGCCGCCACGCATAGACGATGCCGGGGACGATCAGCCAGGTCAGAAACACCGTCGGACGCGGCGAGGAGTGCAGCACGAAGGAGTAGCGCGCCAGTACCGATGCGACGCCGTCGAGCAAAAGTAACAGAATGGCCGGCAGGTTCGACCCGTTCGCGGCATCGGTGGTGGCTGCGTCGGTGAAGGTCAGCATCTTCTCCAGCGGATTGAACACGGCAATCACATTGCTGGCGTTGTATTCGAGGTTGAGCAGGAGCAGCGTCAGCAGGGCGCCTGCCGCAATCGCGAACCAGGACGCAAGCGTCTCCGTCGGCCTGACGCGCCAGATCGCGGCATAGGCGATCATGCAGCCGCCGATCAGGACCAGCAGCGCAATCTGATAGACGCCGAACCGGCCGAGCAACAGGGGATGGAAGTGTGCAGCGTCGAGCAGGGCGCGGTCGAAGCCGGTCGCCATCAACGGCCATGCCGCCCACGCCGCCAATGTTGCCGCGATAGCTGCCAGGCCCGCGGCCAGCCAGTTCGATCGCGGCTGGCGCCAGAACGCGACACTCGCGCTTGCGGCACCTCCGAACGGCAGGATCACCACTGGCAGCACGCCGATCAGCAGAATCGCCTGTACCTTGTTCTCAAGACCGAGCACGCCTAACGCCGCCGCGACCGCCATCCAGAGCGGACGCAGCGTGCTGGCGCGGCGTCCCGCCGCGATCAGGATCATCAATGCAAAGATGACCGGGCAGGCCGCGACGAGCTCGCTGCGCAAGATCCGCGAATGCACGGCGATGCCGCCGGAGAATGCGAAGGCAAACGTCGCGAGCAAGGCAACGCGCCAGTCGCGCACCATCCGACGAACCAGGCTTGCGAAAACCAGCACGCAACCGGTCGCGATCAGGAACGCCAGGAGGCGCCCGGCGCGAACGGCGTGGGTCATCGCGGTTTCGAATGCCGGAACATTGGCTGCCGAGGGGATCGCCGACAGCGACCAGGCGTCGAGCAGGCCGAGGGCGTGCAGCAACTGGTACCAGAGCTTTAACGACAGGATGGTGAAGTAGGCGGTGTGATCGAAGAACAGCTGCGGCTTGCCGTCGTTCATGGCCAGCGCGTTATAGATCACCATGAAATCCATGTCGGCGTTGCGCCAGTAGATCAACGCGTAGCCGAACAGGAAAAACGATACCGCAAGGCCGGCCACGATCGCCGCCAGTCCCCATCGCCAGCCGAGGAAGGTCAGCCGGTCGAAGGCGTCGTTCGCGGCATCGACGGGCGGCTCGAGGGTGTGGGCGGTGGCGTGGGAAAGCGGGTTCATGCCGGCCGACTTTTAGCGCAGCCCCCGCTGCAAAGCGACCAGCGGCCGGCCAAAAGCGACTAGCGCAGCGAAACGATGAAGTCCGTGCCTTCGCCGGTTTCGCCGGCGTTGATGCCCTGATCGGACACGATGATCGAGCCGCCGGTCGTGAGCGCATCCGTAATGCGCGCCATCGCATCCGCGGGCACGGTGATGCGATCCAGCGCCTCGGTGGGGCTGTCCGGCACCGGCAACGGCTTCGGCTCGACGGCGGCCGCGCCCGCGATCTTCCGCCGGCGCGTGGCGCGCTCGTCGTCATCGCGGCGTTGGGCATAGCGCGCCGGCACCGGCAGCGAGACCACCGACCAGTGCACGAGGTTGGCGTCGGCCTTGTCGATCTCCGCCGTGAACACATGAGTCCCGAGCGGCCGGTCGCTCGGCGCGATTAGGACGGGCACCTCGAACAGCGGCGCGAAATTCTGTCGAACGTAGAGTTTGGAATCCTTGCGGCTGATAAACGCCGCGATCTGACCGGTGCGCTTCGGCGCCGCTGCGGTGGCGGGCTTGGCGGTGTCGGGCAAGCGAGTCTCATCCTTTTTCGCATCGGGAGCGCTGGCGCTGGGTGCCGTCACCGCCTTCACGGTATCGGCAGGTTTGTCGCCTGGCTTTGATTGGGCCGCGGCCGGTTTCGACGATTCTGCCTTGGCGTCGTCCGGCTTGATATCTTCGGACTTGATATCTTCGGACTTGGCTTCGAGTTTTTTCTCGCCGGCCGTGTCTTCGACCTTCAGGTCTTCGGTCGCGGAAGCCTCGACCTTGGCCGCATCGGGGCCGGGTTGTGGAGTGGCGGCGGCCTGATCCGGATTCCTGATGGCTTCGCCCGTGGTGCCGCTCCCGGCGGGCGTGGTTTCGGCGGCGGGCACCTTTGTCTCCACAACTGCTGCCTTGTCATCGGACGTGGCCGTCGCGGCGGCCGGTTCGGCCAGCGATTTTGCCACCTCAGGCCCGGTGCCTTCGGGTTTTGCCTCAGGCTTCGATGCATCATCGACCTTGGCCGAAACCGCATCCGCCGGATGAGCCGGCGCGTTGTCGGCCTTGGCGGCGGCGGGCGGCAGGGTGTTGCCGCCGGAGGGCGCCGCATCGCTCATCGTGGCCGGGGAATGGTTTGCCGGCATATCGCCGCTGGCATCCGCGGTGTGGGTCTGATCCCGCAGGGATGCCGTAGCCGGCTGTTCCGGCGTCGCGCCAGTGCCGTGCCCGACAGTTGATCTCAATTCGAGGTTCGCCTCGGAACTCGCCGGTCTGTCCGCGGTGCCGGCGTCGGATGCCTTGTCGGATTTTGCCGCCGGTGGCGTATCCGCCTGCGGCTCGGGGGCTGCAGGCTGCGGCACGACCTTCTGGGCCACCAGCAGCGGGTGGGAAAAGCTGGTCGGCTTGATCTCGCCCGGGGTGACGACCACCCGTGCGCCCATCTTGGTCCAGTTCCACATTTTCACGGCGAACGCCATCGGCATGCGGATGCAGCCGTGCGACGCCGGATATCCGGGCAGGACGCCGGCATGCATGGCCACGCCCGACCAGGTGATCCGCTGCATATAGGGCATCGGCGCGCCGCTATAGATGTTGGAATGGTGCAGCTTGTGCTTCTGAATGATGCTGAATACGCCCATCGGCGTGGGGTGGCCCTTCATGCCCGTGGAAACCGGCGCTTCGGCGAAGAACCCGTTGTCGTCGTAAATCTTCACAGTTTGCTTTTCGATCGAGATCGCGATGATCAGCGGTCCCTGCGGCTTGGCCGATTCCTTCTCCGGCGCCTGGATCTTCTTGCCGGCCTGATGGTGGCGCGGCTTTTGCCGCCGCTGGGCGGATTCCGGCCGATAATATCCGGCATCGGAATCGGACCAGTAATAGAGCGCTGCTTCCGCCTGCGAGACGCTGCCAACCGCCCCTGCTGCCGCCAATACGAATATCCGCCAAAGCCGTCCGGTCGTCATCGCCGTCGCTTGTACGCCCACACGCATCATCCTCGAATCCTCAATCCTTCTATCTTTAGTGTTACAGACGAGATAGGCGTTCACCAGCGCAAGCGCTCGTTTAGCCTGCGGTTTTCGTCTCGAGCGTAACAAAAAAGCCTCACACTCCGTTAAATGCGCCGGTTGCGCCGGTTACCGGCGACCCTTTTGCCGGGCCTTCCCGCACCTACATGGGCGGAAGCCCGCCCACGGAGACATCCATGACACGCAAAGCCCTAATTCCTTATGACACGGGGTGGGAACCTCTTGTCTTGCTGGCGCTGGCTTTGGTGTTGTGGCCGGTTTCGGGTGCCTCGGCCGCCGAAGAGCCGGACCTGATCTTCCGCCGCTCCACCGTGTTCAAATTGCTCAGCCCGAACGACAAACTGGCGACCTATGGCGTCGACGACCCGGAGGTTGAGGGCGTCGCCTGTCATTTCACGGTGCCGGAAAAGGGCGGCTACACGGGCTGGCTCGGGCTTTCCGAGCAAGTCTCGGATATTTCACTGGCATGCCGCCAGATCGGCCCGATCCATTTCAAGACCAAGCTGGAGCAGGGCGACGACATGTTCCGCCGGCGCCGCTCCCTGTTCTTCAAGAAAATGCAGATCGTCCGCGGCTGCGACGCCAAGCGGAACGTGTTGGTTTATATGGTCTATTCCGACAAGCTGATCGAAGGTTCACCGAAGAATTCGACCTCCTCGGTGCCGATCATGCCTTGGGGCGCCACGGATGCCGTGGTTCAGAAATGCGGTGAATTCATTCAATGAGGGGCCTGTGACTTAAGGCTTTTTCGGAGCGGAGCGCGCGCGTTCCTC
>DATNMT010000040.1:0-6044 GCA_035602495.1 Bradyrhizobium sp. | reverse complement strand
TCTCGATCGAAGAGGAGCCGTCGGCCATGGAAGTGGCCGCCGATAGCCCGGAACCGCTGGCGCGCCGGGAGATGACCGAAGAATTGAAGCGCATGCTGGAGTGCGTCGGCCGCCTGGAGCCCGACCGGCAAAAGCTGGTGCTGCTCGCCTATTACAACGGCTGGAGCCGCGAGCAATTGGCCGCGAAGTTCGAGACGCCGGTGAATACGGTGAAGACCTGGCTGCGCCGCAGCATGATGGATATCCGGGAGTGCCTTGGACTTTAGAAGATCTTGGACTGTGAATGATGGCCTATAGCGAAGACCATATCGCGCTCGCTGCGGAATATGCCCTCGGCACGCTGGATGCCGATGAGCGGGCGCAGGTCGAGACCATGATGTCCGTGGACAAGGAGTTCACGGCGATGGTGCAGGCGTGGGAGTACCGGCTCGGCGCGCTGAACCAGATGGTGGGCTCGGTCGAGCCGGGCCCTGCGGTCTGGGAGCGCATCAGAACCGCGGTCGGGCATTCCGAGCCGCAGGCGCCGCTGATCCTTCCCGAGGCGCCGCTACCGCCGCCGGTCGCGCCGGAGGCGGCTGCCGTGGACAACGCCAACGTCATCCGCCTCGCGGCGAAGGCGCGCCGATGGCGCACCATCGCCACCGCCACGTCGGCGATCGCGGCCGCTTTGGTCGCGATGATCGCGGTCGGCGCCTATCAGCCGGATTTGCTGCCTGACGCACTTCGTCCCAAGCCGCGCACGCAGATGGTGGAGGTCAAAACGGCGCCCACGCCGGTGCCGCCATCCGCCCAGTATGTCGCGGTGTTGCAGAAGGAGGGCGGCGCGCCCGCCTTCATCCTCACCGTCGATGCGGCGACCAGGAATTTTACCGTGCGCAAGGTCGGCGCGCCGGCCGAGGCCGGCAAAAGCTTCGAGCTGTGGCTGATCTCGGACAAGCTGCCGAAGCCGCGCTCGCTCGGCGTGATCGGCGGCAGCGACTTCACCTCGCGTCCGGTGCTGGCGTCCTACGATGCCGACCTCGTCAACAACGCGACCTACGCGGTCACCGTCGAGCAGGCCGGCGGATCGCCCGACGGCAACCCGCACTCGGCGCCGGTCTATGCCGGCAAGCTGGTCGAGACCGTGCCGCCGGCCAAGTGAACTTGGCGGCGCAGGCTAGCGCCTCATGGACGCGGACCGCGCGGCCAGGAAGCGGCCGGATTCCGGAAATATGAGCCGACAAGAGTCGATGTGCCTTTCCAAGGGACCCGAATCGCGGCGGTCAATAAGACATTAAAAGGGAACGCCGCGCGCCCTGGCCTCGCCGGGCGCCATGATGAAGCCGCGTCGGCCGATATTCGCCATCGTCATCCCCCCGGAGTGATTTGATTTGTTTGTTTTTTGCGAAGGCTTGAAGAACGGTACGCCATTACTGGGCAGCGCTCGTCTTGAGTCAAGGGAGGGCGGCGACCGCGAGCCTTCGAGCGGGCTTGGCCCAAAAAAAGAAAACGCCCGTGGGGAGCGGGCGTTTTCGGTAGTCAACTTGGGGGTAGTTGGGGTCTTCTATTATCCACGAGGCGACTTTGGGGGGCTGATAAAGAGCCTACGTGAATTCGCAAATTTCGTTAGCGCACCACCATCGTGTTCGAGCTTGTGATCGCGACCGGCTGGCCCGCCTTGATGACGCGCGCGGTCTGGCTGTAGTCCTCTGAACTTGTGCGGGCGGAGATACTAAGGCCCGCCACCGCGATGCCAGCCACGAGCGCCACGACCACGATCTTGAGGTGGGTTGAGCGATCCGCGCTGTAGATCGAATGGTTCATAACAGGCTCCTGCCGCCTTCCTGCATTTGCGTTTTGTCGGCTTCCCGCGCCTGCAGGTTCAACAACTCATGGTCTCAAACGTAGGGATTCGCCCTTTCGTTCCGAAGGGGCGATCACAAGGCAGTGATCAGAGTTGAACGCCCGCGATTGGGATCGCCACGCTCGCATCTTCGGTTCGACAAATTGCAGAATAATTACAGTGATTTATAAGATTTTATGGTTTTCCTGGCAGGGCCGCGGCGCAGGGCGGCCGGCAAATCCGCCGGGGCATAAATCATTTGCCTGTGGCGAAAAAACACCGCGGCCACTTGCGTGAAATCAGACGCTGCCGACGGTCTTCAGCCGCGCCCGGGGGTGGATTTCCGCTTGCGACAAAACCGTGGTTTGCGAGCGGAAGCGCTCCACCAGCGAACGCACGAAAGGCCGGATCGCCGCCGAGGTCACCAGCACCGGCGCCTCGCCTTCGCGCGCCGCCTGTTCGAAGCGGTCGCGCACCACGGTCATGAACTCGGACAGTTTCGAGGGCTGCATTGCGAGCGAGCGTTCCTCGCCGGTGCCGACCAGCGACTCGGCAAAGGCCTGCTCCCATTTGGCCGACAGCGCGATCAGCGGCAGGTAGCCGTTGTGCGAGGTGTTTTGCGCGCAGATCTGCCGCGCCAGCCGGGCGCGAACATGTTCGACCATGGTCGCCGGGTTGCGCGAGAAGGCGAGCGCGTCGGCGATACCTTCGAGGATGGTGGAGAGATCGCGGATCGAGATGCGCTCGGCCAGCAGCAATTGCAGCACGCGCTGGATGCCGGAAATCGTGACCTGGCTCGGCACGATGTCCTTGACCAGTTCGCCCTGTTCCTTCGGCAGGTCCTTCAGGAGTTTCTGCACCTCGCCATAGGACAACAGGTCCGACATGTTGTTCTTGAGCAGCTCGGTGAGATGGGTCGAGAGCACGGTCGCGGCGTCGACGACGGTGTAGCCCTTTAGCGTGGCTTCCTCCTTCAACCCGGCGTCGACTTCCTTGATTTTGATGATGTAGGTGTTGGCCTCCAGTTGCACATTGTCGAGAATACGCACCGCCGGCATCACGAAACCCATCTCGATCGCGAGCGAGCGGCGCAGCGCCTTGATCTGCTCGGTCAGGCGGTCGGTGCCGTCGGGGCCGTTGACCAGCGGCAACAGCGCATAGCCGAGCTCGATCTTGAGATCGTCGATCTTCAGCGCGGTCGCGATCGGCTCTTCGGCGTTCGCCGCAGCCGCGGCGGCGGCGGGAGCGGCTGCCGCCGCCGCCGCGGCCGCGGTGGCGCGCTTGTTCTTGCGCGCGTTCCACGCCAGCGCCGCGGCGCCGCTGCCGAGCGCAAGGAAGGGAAGCATCGGAATCCCCGGCAGCGTCGCCAGCACCAGCATCACGCCGGCCGACATGCCGAGCGCCTGCGGATAGCCGGAGAGCTGCTTCATCAGCGCCTTGTCGGCGGCGCCGCTGACGCCGGCCTTGGAGACCAGAAGGCCCGCCGCCGTCGAGACGATCAGTGCCGGAATTTGAGTGACCAGGCCGTCGCCGACGGTCAGCAGCGTGTAGGTGCGGGCGGCCTCGCTGAAAGACAGGCTCTGCTGGGCGACGCCGATGATGATGCCGCCGATGATGTTGATGAACACGACCAGAAGGCCGGCGACCGCGTCGCCGCGGACGAATTTCGACGCGCCGTCCATGGCGCCGAAGAAGCCGCTTTCGTCCTCCAGCGCCTTGCGGCGCTCTTTCGCGGACTTCTCGTCGATCAGGCCGGCGGAGAGATCGGCGTCGATCGCCATCTGTTTGCCCGGCATGGCGTCGAGGTGGAAGCGCGCGGCGACTTCGGCGATGCGCCCCGAGCCCTTGGTGATGACGACGAAATTCACGATCACCAGGATCGCGAACACGATAATTCCGATCACGAAATTGCCGCCCATCACGAAATTGCCGAAGGCCTCGATGACGTGACCGGCCGCCGCGCTGCCCTCATGCCCTTTCGACAGGATCAGCCGGGTGGAGGCGAGGTTGAGCGACAGCCGCAGCATCGTCGAGATCAACAGGATGGTCGGGAACGAGGAGAATTCCAGCGGCGCCTGGATGAACAGCGAGGTCATCAGGATCAGGATCGACAGCGTGATCGAGATCGCGAGAAAAAGATCGAGCACGATGGAAGGCAGCGGCAGGATCAGCACGACCAGGATGGTCAGGATCCCGAAGGCCAGCGCGAGGTCGCCGCGCTTCAGGATGGTGCCGATTTCGCTGAGGGTGGGAAATCCGTGCGACGCGCCCGCGCCATGACCTGCCGTCACATCCACCATCGTCGCTGCTTCCCCCCGCGAATGCCGGTCACGGGCCCCAAACGTCTGCGCGGCGGCAATCGGGCCACCGTTTCGAAAGTGAGGCACGGCACTGGCGTCCACGGGTACTCCCCCGTTTTACGCGGCTGACGACACTCGACTTTTTCACTGGGCAATTTTTGCCCGGTTTATGGTTAGGAAAGGGTTAACGGGGGCTTCTTTCGTCGTTCCGGGACGCGAGTGAAACGAGCGAACCCGGAACCTCGAGATTCCGGGTTCGATGCTGCCGCATCGCCCCGGAATGACCGGTGCGCCCCGTTGCACCGCATCTGCATGCCTAATATCGCGGCATTGTTGCTTGACCTGGATGCAGCGAGCGACGAAGTTGCCGCCGTGCACGCCCCCTCCACTCCGAAAGATTCGGCTCATTTCACCCCGGACTCGCGCCAGGCCTGGGTGAGGCTCGCGCTTGCGCTTCTGATCGGCTCGATCGGCTGCGTCGGCATGTGGTCGGTGGTGGTGGTGCTGCCGACGGTGCAGGCGGAATTTTCGGCCACGCGCGGCGCGGTGTCGCTGGCGACCACCATGATATTCATGGGCTTTGGCGCCGGGGGCGTCGTCACCGGAAAGGTCACCGACCGTTTCGGCATCGTGACGGCCATGGCCTTGAGCATTGCCTTTCTCGGTACTTCCTTTGTCCTTGCCGGGTTGGCTGCCACGCTGTGGCAATTCAACGCCGTCTATTTTCTGATCGGGCTCGGGACCTCGGCGACCTTCGCGCCGCTGATGGCGGAGGCTTCGCACTGGTTCGAGCGTTATCGCGGACTGGCGGTGACCATCGTCGCCAGCGGCAATTATGTCGGCGGCACGATCTGGCCCCCGCTGGTCAATTGGGGCGTGCAGTCGATGGGCTGGCGAACCACCCATATCGCCATCGGCGTGTCCTGCACGCTTGCGATGACGCTGCTGCTATTGCTGCTGCGCGCCCAGATCGGCGGCGCCGCGGTGCGGGATCATGACAATGCGCCGCCGCCGCGGGTCGACCTCAATCTCTCGACCAATGCGCTCACCGCGCTGTTGTGCATCGCCAGCATTTCCTGCTGCGTGGCGATGGCGATGCCGCAGGTCCACATCGTCGCCTATTGCGGCGATCTCGGCTACGGCGTGGCGCGCGGCGCCGAGATGCTGTCCTTGATGATGGCGTTCGGGGTCGTCAGCCGGATTGGTTCGGGATTTCTCGCCGACCGGATCGGCGGCATCCGCACGCTCCTGATCGGATCCCTGGCGCAGGGCTTTGCGCTGTTGTTCTATCTGTTCTTCGACGGCCTGTCCTCGCTCTACATCATCTCCGCGATGTTCGGCCTGTTCCAGGGCGGCATCGTGCCGAGCTACGCCATCATCGTGCGCGAGGCGATGCCGGCGCGTGAGGCCGCGACCCGCGTCGGCATCGTGATCTTCGCCTCGGTGTTCGGCATGTCGTTCGGCGGCTGGGTGTCCGGCGTGATCTTCGACGCCACCGGCTCCTACGCGGCCGCGTTCCTGAACGGGCTGGCGTGGAATGCGCTCAACATCACCATCATGGTGGGGCTGTTGATCCGCTCGCGCTCGCGGCTGGCGCTGGCGTAGGACCTTTTCCGCGAGGCGATTCAAAGCGTTTTCGAGCGAAGCGGATACCGGTTCGCGTGAAGAAAACCCGTCAAAACAAAAATCTAGAGCTGCTGCCAGGCCGCGAATGCGTCGACCAGGCCAGCGCCGGCGGCGCCGGTATCGCCAGGATCCGCCGGTTCGCCGACGTGATTGTCGCTGCTGAAGGGATTGGCGGCGCCGTTGACCACGCTGCGCGCGGAGCGGCGCAGAATGGATTTGGCGTCCGACGGCGTCAGCCCGGGGTGCTTCTCCACCAGCAGCGCGCACACGCCGGCAAGCTGCGGCGCCGCCGCCGA
>DATNMT010000029.1:0-6787 GCA_035602495.1 Bradyrhizobium sp. | reverse complement strand
TCGATCATTTCGATCACGACCTGCGTCTTGCTGGCGGTCAGCAACAGATAGCCATATCCCTGCAGCGATTTTTGGAAAATGGTGTCTCCCATGTGCTGGCCGGTGGCGGCGGTCACCGCTGAAGCCGCGTGGCCGCCGCACCCCGCCACCAGATAGGGGATCTGCACGGTCGCGCCGGCGATTTTTGTGGTTCGCGTGTAGCGCTGATAGGTATGCGAATGGCCGGCGAGCAACGCGTGCGGCACCACGCCGGCATCGTTGCAGGCCTTGTCGATCTGGACCAGCATCTCCGGGCTGCCGCTGTGGCCGCCTGAACTGTAGGACGGATGGTGCGTCGCAATCACCAGCGCCTTGTGGTCCCCCGATTGCTTGAGGCTTGCCAGCGTCTTGGTCAGCCATTTGATTTGCTGATCGTCCTGGTTCGCGCCCAGCAAATTACCGGGACCTTCCGCGATGTTGGAATACAGGCCGATGACGTTCACGAACGGGGCCGACAACATCCAGTAGACGCCCGGCTGCGTCATCGTTTCGCGGAAGATGCGCACATCGGCCGCTGTCTTGGGGACCACGGCGCTGGCCGCGCAAAAATTGTTCTGGAATTCCTTCAGCGAGACCGGATCGGTGCCGGCGAAAACCTCGCCATCGTGGTTGCCCGGGATCGCGATGATCTTGCCGGGATATTTCATATAGGCCCGGTAAAACTCGTCGCGATAGAGCTGCGCCTTGTCGTGGCCGTAGATGACGTCGCCGAGATGAAGCAACAGCGCCGGATTGTGTCCGCCGGCCGCCGGGTCGTAATCGCCGGTCATGGCCTCGGCCACCTGTTCCTGCTCCGTATTGGCGCCGCCCGGCCTGCCGGTGTCGCCCATGGCGTGGAGCCGGATGGCGCCGGCCGCCTGGATTTCATCGGTCCCGGGCTGGCCGATGATGTCTTGCAGCTGCATCGCCGGGTCTCGCGCCGGTTTCGGAATCGGCCCCAGTTTTTGCGCGGCGAATTGTGCCAGGCTTTGCGTATGCGTCGCCGGACTGACCGCACGTTGCGCCGGCGGCGTGGCCGTGAAGAACGGATGCGCAAACCGCAGCGGCGCCGACTTCGTCCCGCGTGGGGTAGGCGTCCTTTTGGCGGGGGCTGCCTTTCGAACTTGCCGCTTGCTGGTCCTGGATTTCCTGGCCATCGAATATCCTTCCTGAAATTGTTTGAGCAGTGTCAGGCCGGTCAAATCATCGGTGCCGATTTTCCATCATGCATCCTTGGCGTGTATTTTGCAAAGGAAATAGGCTGTAGTAGAGCGACCGTCATCGGCCGAACACCCGCCGACATGTGGCCTGGGGAGACGGCGATACCGTCAGCCCTTCACGTCATATGGAATTAGCCGCAAGATGTTGCAGCAATAATTCGCTGACGCGGTCAGGCGCCTGGTCCGCCGCGAAGTGTCCGACGCCGGCAAGCACCTCGAAGGAATAGGGAGCGGCGACGAAATCCGCGGTGCCTTCGGCGGCGGCGCGGCCGACGGTGTCGTCGGCATCGCCCCAGATATAGAGTGTCGGCACGCGGATCGGGCCCAGCGGGGAGCGGATCGCGCCGCGCGCGCGATACCAGGCGAGCGCTGCCTCCATCGCGGCTTTGTTGCCGAGCACGGCAAGATGCCGCGCGATCGCTTCCTGAGGCACGCCGGCCGCGTTGAGACGCTCGCGCAGCCATTTGGCATCGTCGGCCAACACCACATCGGCCGCATCGGGCTCGAGAAACGCCTTGTGGTGCCGCGAGCGGTGCACCTGATCGCCATCCGCCAGCAGCGCGCGGTTGAAGGCGTTCGGATGCGGCCGCGACAGCACCGTGAGCGAGGCGAGCCGCTCGGGGGTGCGATCGGCCAGCGCCCAGGCGATGCTGCCGCCCCAATCGTGACCGACGAGGTGGAACCGGCGCTCGCCATGGCCTGACGCCGCCACGATCGCCATCGCGTCGTCCATCAGCCGATCGATGTGATAGTTCGCAGGCTCGCCCGGATCGGGCCGCGCGCCCGGCGAATAGCCACGCTGGCTCGGCGCGATGGCGCGATAGCCCGCTTTGGCAAGCGCTGCCAGCTGCGCGCGCCAGCAATGCATCGATTCGGCAAAGCCGTGCAGCAACAACACCAGCGGCGCATTCGCCTGGCCTGCGGCGAGCGCGTCGAAGGTGAGGGTGGGGGAGATGCTGATTTTTTCGAGGGACGGCATGTTGACGATCATAGAATTGCGCGCGCGGCCGGTCCACGCGCGAAAAAATATTTTCGGTGGAGATCGCGGCGTTTCGGGAATGTTTTCGGGTCTGTCACGCAATCGGAAAATGCCTGTCATCGATGCGGCATAAGAACGCCCACGCTGCCGTCACTTTAAAAAATCAACAGGAGAAAATTATGCTGAAAACAGCGCTTGCGCGCAGGTTCGGCCTGCTCGGCGTTTCGCTTGCGGCCCTTGCGATTTCGCAAGGGGTTCGTGCGGAGGACAATGATCCGGTCAAGACTGCGTCGCCGATCAAGCATGTCATCATCATCGTCGGCGAAAATCGCAGTTTTGACCACCTGTTTGCCACTTACGTGCCGAAGTCGCGCGACGAGCGGGTGTTGAACCTGCTGTCCGAGCACATCATCAAGGCCGACGGCTCGCCGGACGAGAAGTTCGACCGTGCGCATCAGTTCCAGGTGACCTCGGCGCCGAATGGCACCAGCTACTTCATCAGCGCGCCCGCTTCGAAAAAGTCATTGTATTCAACGCTTCCCGCGCCCGACCTTGGCAATGTGCAATTCGCGACGGGCGCCCCCATTCTCGGCATCCCGGGCGGCGATCCCGGCCTTCCCCCGGCCGACCAGTTCCTGTTTGGCACCGGCGGCACCGGTCTGGCGGTCAAGCTCGGCCCCGACACCCGCATCACCAATGTCAACAGCCTGCCGCCCGGGCCGTTCCAGCTGACCGGCCCGACCATGCCCTATGACGCCTATGCCGCCGACACCATCCACCAGTTCTTCCAGATGTATCAGCAGATGGATTGCGCGATCGACAGCGAGCACGTCTCCCGGCGCAATCCGACCGGCTGCCTGCACGATCTGCAATCCTTCGTCACCACGACCTATTCGACCCCGGCCGGCTCCGCGCCGCACGATACCGGCCAGACGATGGAATTTTTCAATATGCAGAGCGCGACCAACGATGTGCCGTTCCTGAAATTCCTCGCCGACAATTACACCATGAGCGACAACTATCATCAGCCGGTGATGGGCGGGACCGGGCCGGACAGCGTGCCGCTGGGCTTTGCCGACCAGGTGTTCTTCAGCGACGGCGCGGGTCACGCCACGACGCCGCCCGCCAACACCATCTACAATCCCGATCCGGCGGCCAGCACGCTCAACCTCTACACGGCGCGCAAGCAGTGGTTCAATTGCTCCGACCAGAACCAGCCGGGGATCAAGGCGATCCTCGATTACCTCGGCAAATTGCCCTACGCCGTGAACACCAAGTGCGACGCCGGCGCCTTCTACAACGCCGTCAACATCAACCCGGCCTGGACGCCGCAGGGCACGCCGAGCGGGGCCGGTTCGATTCCGCCGGTTACCATGACCAGCATCGGCGATCTCCTGAGCGCCAAGCACATTCCCTGGAAATATTATGGCGGCAGCTACAATGTTTCCGGCACCGGCGCGCCGCTCGACGGCATCTACTGCAACATCTGCAACCCGTTCGAATATCAGCTGAACTATCCGGCGATGCGCGCCGACCACATGCGTGACGTCACCGATCTCTTCCTCGACCTCAAGAACGGCACCTTGCCGTCGGTGTCCTATGTCAAGCCGGACGGCGCGATGGACGGCCACCCGGCGTCGTCGAAGTTCAACCTGTTCGAGGAATTCGCCAGGAACATCATCAACCTCGCCCAGGGCAACAAGGAGCAATGGGAAAGCACCGCGATCTTCGTCACCGTCGACGAGGGCGGCGGATTTTACGACTCCGGCTTCATCCAGCCGGTCGACTTCTTCGGCACCGGCCCGCGGATTCCGATGATCGCGGTGTCGCCGTTCTCCCGCGGCGGTCACATCAGCCACGTCTACGGCGAGCATTCGTCGTTCGTGAAATTCGTCGAGCGCAACTGGTTCCTCGGCAAGCTCAGCGAGCGCAGCCGCGATAACCTTCCCAATCCGCGCGCCGACGACGACAATCCCTACGTTCCCGTCAACATGCCGGCGATCGGCGACCTCTTCGACATGTTCGATTTCGACCACCGTCACGATGGCGACGACCACGGCGACCGGTAGTTGATCGGGGAGAGTAGGCTAGACGCGAAGGGGCCGGCAGGTTTGCCGGCCCCTGTTTATTGAGGGGCCTTCTCAAAGGGAAATGCAGTCGCGACGAAATCTCGGCTTGTTGAGCCAGTTCGGTGGCTTGAGGGTGCATTTTGTTATTCTCCGCATCTTGTGCGGAGATTACGGGGTCTAATCTCCGCACAAGATGCGGAGAATCATGAGACTTCCCGAACGAGCGGCGGCGGGCGAAGGGCCGCCACAGGTTTCCCGTCAAAATTTCGGTCTTTAAATATATTCCATTAATGGAATATATTGCATGGAACGTCAAGCACACGGATGGTTCACGAATTGCCATGACTGGACGCAGGCCCTTTAGCGAGTTGACCAGGGACTTCACACCTGCACGTCGTGCGCGCGTGGCAGCAAAGGCGGCTGCGCTACGCGAGGCGATGACCCTTGAGGAGTTGCGCAAGGCGCGCGCTCTCTCACAGGAGGAAGTCGCCGAAGCGCTCACGGTTAACCAGCCCGCCGTGGCGAAGCTTGAAAAGCGCGGCGATATGCATGTGAGCAACTTGCGCCGCTACATCGAAGCGCTCGGCGGCACGCTTGAAATCACCGCGCACTTCGACAAGACGACCGTGATCATCAGCAATGTCGGGGAAACCTGAGACGAAGGTGCAAAATCTGATCCGCGTCGCAAGAACAAAGAAGGGTATCGTGCCAGAATTCTTCACCAAGGATTATCGATATCAATTGGCTGCCCAACCATATCTAACTGCAATTGCTCATGGCGTAAAAGATCACCCGGCGTCACGGCTCATCATCCCGTTCTGGCATCAGAATTACGGTGACAGTGCATTCAACCCACGGGTGACTCTCATCGGCATTCCGATCCGTTGACCGATGGCTTTGTTTTTCACGGCGCAACCATGCGCAGGACATTTTCCGGGGAAACCTGCTCCGGAGCCGGCTGCAGAGCCGACACCAAGGTCCGGCCGGTTCAGCTCTCATCCTCGCCCAGTTCGGCCGCCGCCATCGACTCCCTGGCCTGTGCGATGAACTGATCGGCGTCCTTCTTTGCTGCGCGAATGAGGTCCTCGATGTCGCGGCGAAAGCGGTCGAGATCGAGTTTGAGTCCGCCGCCAGAGGGTTTGGCCGCCGTCGCCGTGTAGGCCACCATACGCGAGGTCAGTGCTAGCCGGAGCAGCAGCGGCGAGAGCAGTTCGTCGCCGACCTCTTCCTCCGCGGCGAACTCGACGACGCGCTGAAACAGGATCTCTGTGAGCCGGTCGAAGTCGTCGAGGGCTTCGTCCGCGTCTTCCCCGAAAAGATCGTCTTGGTCGTCGGGCATAGCGACTCCACAATGCTGCTTGCCGGGATTGGTGCGGGCGGTGGGACTCGAACCCACACGACGTTGCCATCGAGGGATTTTAAGTCCCTTGCGTCTACCAGTTCCGCCACGTCCGCTTATGTCACGAGATCAGATACTTAGCGCGTTTTCCTCAGCGATGGAATTGGGCTAGGCTGAAAGAAGACACGGGCTTCTCTTAAGCCAGCGCGCCGGCCTTGGCAAAGCCTCAATCCCGTCACCGGTGCCTGCTTTACGCAACCTCAAGATAGTCGGTTTACCACGGTCGGATGATCCTTCGCATTACCCAGGGCCAGCCTTTGCCGCGCGCCGCAGCCGCCGCGGCGCTGCTCGTGCTCGGGTTCGGCTTGAGCGGCTGCGCGGAGATGAGCGACAGCATGACGTCGGCATTCGCCGATCCCGCCAAATACGATCTCTACGATTGCAAGCAACTCGAGCCCGAACGCAAAAGCCTCGCGACGCGCCAGGCGGAGTTGCAGGGCCTGATGGCGAAGGCCGAGACCGGCGTCGCCGGTCCGGTGGTGGCCGAACTCGCCTATCGCAACGAATATATCGCGGTGCGCGGGCAGTCGAAGCTCGCCGAAGAGGCCTGGCAACGCAACAAATGCCGGCCCTCGCCGCCGGCCGGCGCCGCGCCGGCGGCCGCTGCTGCCGCGCCGCCGGTCAATGCCCGGCCCGCGCCGGCGCCGCTGCGGTCGGGCAGCGCGGTGTATTAGCGGATTTTGGGCAAGCCGCGGTCCACACTCAGTCATTCCGGGGCGCGCGCCAGCGCGAACCCGGAATCTCGAGATTCCGGGCTCATCGCTTTCGCGATGCCCCGGAATGACGGTATTCGGATAACACGAAAATAATTTCCGAAATTCGTAAATTGGGCTTGCCGCCCGACCCAAATCAGTTGTACATGTTCGGCCGTTCCGTCCCACTTGAGGGGCGTTTCGCGATCGTCACGAGCGCGGGGCGGGATGCGGTGGACGCGGATGGCGCTTCTGACGAGGGCGCCGGATGCGGACGGCGAAGTCGTGTGGTCCTGACGCCTCAGCGGTTGGCGTCAAGTCGGCGGAGGCAACTCCGCCGATGACGGTGTCAACAAAGCCCGATCACCGGGGAGAGTACGTATAAGCCGTAAACCATTGCGCGGGGAATG
>DATNMT010000017.1:0-5635 GCA_035602495.1 Bradyrhizobium sp. | reverse complement strand
CGCAGGCAGCTCAGCTCGGCCTCGGTCTCGACGCCCTCGGCGGTGATGGTGACGCCAAGCCCCTTGCCGAGGCTGATGATCGAACGCACGATCGCCTGCGCGTCGCGATTGGCGCCGAGGTCGCGCACGAACGACTGGTCGATCTTGATCTTGTCGAACGGAAAGCTCCGCAAGTAGCTCAGGCTGGAATAACCGGTGCCGAAATCGTCCATCGAGATACGCACGCCGAGCGCGCGCAGCGCGTGCAGCGTGGCCAGCACCTGACTGCTCTTTTCCAGCAGCAAAGTCTCGGTGATTTCCAGCTCGAGCCGTTTCGGCGGCAGGCCGGATTGCTTCAGCGCGTCCATCACGATCGAGAGCAGATTGCCGGTGCGGAACTGCAACGGAGAAAGGTTGACCGCGACGCGAACGTCGTCGGGCCAAAGCACCGCGTCCATGCAGGCGCGGCGCAGCATCAGGCCGCCGAGCCCGTTGATCAGGCCGGTTTCCTCGGCGACCGGAATGAATTCCGCCGGCGAAATCATGCCGCGCTCGGGGTGCGGCCACCGCACCAGCGCCTCGAAGCCGGTGATGCGTCCGCCCGAAAGATCGATCAGCGGCTGATAATACGGGCGCAGCACGTCGTTCTGGATGGCATCGCGCAGGTCGAGTTCGATCTTGCGGCGGCTCTGGGCGCGGGCGTCCATTCCGGCTTCGAAAAACGAGAAGGTGCCGCGCTGCTCGTTCTTGGCGCGGGACAGCGCCATGTCGGCGTTCTTCAGGAGTTTCTCGGATTCGTCGCCGTCGCCGGGCGCCATCGCGATCCCGATGCTGGCGCCGATCACGATGGAATGGCCGTCGAGCAGATAGGGATCGCCGATCGCCTCCAGCAGCCGCCTGGCCAGATGGACGGCCTCCTCCGGGCGGGTCAGCCCGCTCTGGACGATCGCGAATTCGTCGGAGTTGAGACGGGCCAGCGTGTCTTCCTCGCGCAGCGTCGAGCGCAGGCGCTTGGCGACACCGCGCAACAGCTTGTCGCCGACGCCATGGCCGAGCGTGTCGTTGACCGCCTTGAAATTGTCGAGGCCAAGCACCAGCACCGCGGCCTTTTCCGCGCTGCGCCGTGTGTGCAGCAGAATCTCGTCCATGTGCTGGCGCAGCAGATTGCGGTTCGGCAGTCCGGTCAATCCGTCGTGCTGGGCCATGAAGGCGAGCCGCGCCTCGGCGCGCTTGCGCTCGGTGATGTCCATCAGCGCCAGCAACACCGCAGGCCGGTCGTTGTAAGTGAGTTCGCGCGAATAGATCGCCAGATCGATCAGCGTGCCGTCGGCCCGCACGTGCTTCCAGGTCCGCGCCGTCAGTTCGTCGCTGCTGCGGTCGCCGGCCCAGGGCGGTTCGGATTCGAAGGCCTGCACGCTGCGGATGGTCAGCTTCTCGAAGTCGGCGCGGCTGTAGCCGTAATGCTCGACCGCGGCGGCGTTGACGCCGAGAATGCGCTCGTCATCCAGCGCGCAGACGATCATGGGAACGGGATTGCTGTCGAACAACAGCCGGAACGACGCCTCGCGCTGCTTCAGCTCGGTGATGTCGACGCGCAGGCCGATGATGCCGCCGTCCTCGGTCAGCCGCTCCTCGATCAGGATGACGCGGCCGTCGGCGAGGACCTGCTCGTGGCGCTCGCCGGGCTGGTAGAGCCTGGAGAGCCGCTCGGCGATCCACGCTTCCTCGCGGCCGATCGCTTCGGGATAGTCGCCGCGCTCGACGCCGATGCGGATGGTATCCTGCAGGCGCGCGCCCGGTTTGAACAGGTCCGAGCTGCGGCCATAGATTTCGGAATACTTCTTGTTCCAGAGAATGTATCGCCCCTCGGCGTCGAGGAACACGATGCCCTGCGGCAGGATGTCGATGGCCTCGCGCAGCCGCTCGTGGGATTTTCGCGCTTCCGCGATCGCGGCTTCCGCCTCCGCGCGCTTGCGCACGATCTCGCCGATCTCGGCCGACACGCGCCGGCGGCCGCCGCCCGCAAGCTTCGGACTGGGCTTCGCCGGCCGGCCGGGGATGCGGGCGATCGCCGCATGCCTCAGCTTCTTGGATTTCTTCGGCCGGAAACTCGGCATTGCTACGCCCACCCGCATTCTGAGCGTACTGTTCTGCGATAAGTGTCTGAAAAAATGGTGTCGTTTGCCGGCGGCGTGTTCGGTCGGCGGGTTCAACCAGAAGAGGAATCTGGTTCAGATTGCCTGTTTAAGAGGCGAATACGTTGACACGGCATGGCTAAAGCCGCTTCTCCGCATATACGCGGTATACGATCTGCGGCCCGTAACGACCCAATTTGCGGGGCGCGCGGAGACGATGTCGCGAATGCCGTGAAACTCCGCAGCGGCGCACGAAGTTGCGTCAATGATCGGCAAGGTTATCGAACGGTTAAGGCGGCCAAAGCGTTGGCGTGAAACGCGTCAGGCAAAGACGCTAGTTCGAAATTTCGATCCGCGTGTTGCGCGGTCCGCTGTGCTCGACCAGCGAGAACAGCGTGGCGGCATTCGACGGATGCAGCCTGACGCAGCCGTGCGACGCCGGACCGCCGAGACGCGACAGCTCATAGGTGCCGTGAATGGCAAATCCGCCATAGAAGAAAATCGCATGCGGCATCGGCGAATTATAATACTTCCGCGAGAACCAGCGCCGCGCCATCAATTGCGGGTGGTACACGCCGCTTGGCGTGCCGTAGCTGCTGCGGCCGGTCGAAATCGGCCAGTTGTATCGCGTCATCCCGTCGACGCTGACCGCTATGCGCTGCGACGATTTGTCGATCTGCACCACCACATCTGCGCGCGCCGGCGTCAGCGCCAGTCCTGCCATCACGACCGCGGCGGCCAATGCGAACCTCGCGAGTCGTCCACCTGACCGCCGTTTCATGATAACGCCCCTGCAGCGCGTTTTTGTTGACGCCATGATGTCGTTTTCGGGTGCGCGTTGTAAAGAGCGGCACCGCATGCCGGCTCGGCCCGTCGCGGGTTATCTTAACCCGCCGCTAGCCGGTTCGCTGCAAACGGAGTTGCCACATCAAGCAATTGCGATGGGGACGCCTTGTCGCCGGTTGCCGAATCCGTGCTACGCTTTGAAGCCTCTTCGAGTGATCCGATGAAGTCCCGCCCGATCGTCACCCTCCTGCTGTTATCCGCCGTTGCCATCAGTGCCGCTGCCGCGCTGGCGCAGGACAAGGGCAGCGTCGAGCCAACGCCGCTGCCGCCGCTGGCCAACCCCAAGGACCCCAAGCTGGCGGCAAAGGAGCTGTTCGCCCGCAAGCTGTTGCCGGCGGCGATGCCGGCGCGTGTGATCGGCTCCTATATCAAGGGCTGCATCGCGGGCGCCGCGCAGATGCCGATCAACGGCGACACCTGGCAGGTGATGCGGCTGTCGCGCAACCGCTATTGGGGACATCCCGACATGATCGCGCTGTTGAAGCGGCTGTCGGTCAAGGCGCACAAGGATGCCGGCTGGCCCGGAATACTGGTCGGCGACATCGGGCAGCCGCGGGGCGGTCCGGCGCTCTCCGGCCACGCCAGCCATCAGATCGGGATCGACGCCGATATCTGGCTGACGCCGATGCCGGATCATCTGCTGTCGCGCGAGGAGCGCGAGGAGACGTCCGCGGTCATGATGGTGCGCCCCGATCGGCTCGACGTCGATCCGCAGGTCTTCACGCCGGGCCATCTAATGGTTCTGCGCGACGCCGCGCAGGAGCCGAGCGTGCAGCGCATCTTCGTCAACGCCGCGATCAAGAAGGCGCTGTGCCGCGACGCCAAGGGCGACCGCAGCTGGCTTTCCAAGATCAGGCCGTGGTGGGGCCATGACTACCACTTCCATATTCGCATGATGTGCCCGCCCGGAAACGCCGAATGCCAGGGGCAGCCGTCGCAATCGGGGGACGAAGGCTGCAAGCCCGCCGATCTCGCCTACTGGTTCAAGGATTCCATTATCCATCCGAAGCCCCCGAAAGTGCCGCCGAAGCCCGCCCATGGGATGACGCTGGCACAGCTGCCGGCCGCCTGCCGGCAGGTGCTGGACGCGCCGGACGCCAAGCCATAGCAATGTGCCGCTGAGGGGCGATTTCATTCGGCCTCTAAATGCGCTAATGTCTGTCATCATCGCGCCGTAAGCGCCGTTGACGACATTCCCGGGACGGCGGTCCCGGCTATACTTCTTCACCATCTTTCATCCGGTGCGTGGCGTGGCTGCGCACGGCCCAACATCGTGAGGACCGCCATGCGCATCAGTGCTCGCAACCAGATCAAAGGCACCGTCATCGAAGTCAAGAAGGGCGCGACCACCTCGCATGTCCGCGTCGATATCGGAGGCGGCCAGGTCGTGACGTCCTCGATCACCAACGAGGCGGTCGATGATCTCGGCATCAAGGCCAAAGGCCACGTGACCGTGGTGATCAAAGCCTCCGACGTAATGATCGCGGTGGACTGACAATGCGCGCGCCTCTCCTGATTGCGTTGGTGTTGCTCGGAACTGCGCCTGCATGGGCGGCAGAGGAACCGAGCGGCTGCGACAAGTTCAAATGGAACATCGACCGGGAGAGGGCGGCGCTGACCGCGCCGGATCGCATCAAGCTTGCCTCGGGCGGCGAACTCGCCGCGCTGCCGTCGACCGGGATGACGCTCGCCTTGCACACGCCGGCCGAGGCAAAACTGCCCTCCCCACCCGAGCGCGCGCCGAAGGAAGGCACCTTTGCCGGTTTTGCCGGTTTCAAGAGCGCACCGAAAGCCGGCATCTACACGGTCAGCCTGTCCGCAGGCGGCTGGGTCGACGTGGTGCAGGACGGACATTTTCTCAAGCCAAAGGCCTTCAGTGGCGCCACCGATTGCGACGGCCTCCGCAAGACCATGAAATACGAGATTGCAGCGGCCCCGTTCGTGCTGCAGATCAGCGGCATCAGGGAGGACGCCGTCTCGGTGGCGATCCTGCCATCGGAGTAGACCCAAGGATGACTTTACCCAAAGCCTGAGCCTGCTATTGTTTTTGCACGCGATATCCCGATGGACCGTAAGTCCCAGGGGCCAGCGGAACGGCGCTTCCGCCTGTCGCATCCATACCAACCTAACGCCTGGTTCGTGCGCGCGAAACGCGCCCGCGAACCGGCATGGAGCGCCACGATGCATCGTCTTGCCGGACTATTTGCCGCTCTTGTCCTCCTGTGCGGATCGGCCAATTCGCCGGCGCTGGCGCAGAACAAGAGCCTCACGGTGTTTGCCGCGGCCTCGATGAAGAACGCGCTCGACGACATCGACGCAGCCTTCACCGCCAGGACCGGCATCAAGATCGCCGCCAGCTATGCCGCCAGCTCGACGCTGGCAAAACAGATCGAACAGGGCGCGCCGGCGGATATTTTTCTCTCCGCCGACACCGACTGGATGGATTATGCGATCGCCAAAAAGACCATCAACGAGCCGACCCGGGTCAACCTGCTCGGCAACAGCATCGTCCTGATCGCGCCGAAAGATTCGAAGATCGATTCCGTGACCATCGGGCCGGGTTTCGACCTGGCAAAGCTCGCCGGCGACGGCAAGATCGCCACCGGCGACGTCAAGGCGGTGCCGGTCGGCAAATACGCCAAGGCGGCGCTGGAAAAACTCGGCGCCTGGCAGGC
>DATNMT010000342.1:0-5876 GCA_035602495.1 Bradyrhizobium sp. | reverse complement strand
CCAAACCCGGTCCGCGCAAAAAGCGGTCCCACCGGTAACCGCAGACTTCACGCCTGATGCTTTGGTCCTTGCGCTGCAGCACCCTGCTTGACTCGTGGAACCCTCACGCCCAAAACCACCGGCAAATCAATGGGAGGCGTCATGTTCAAGGATCTGTTTTCACTCAAGGGCCGGGTCGCGCTGGTGACCGGGGGGTCGCGCGGCATCGGCAAGATGATCGCGGCGGGGTTTTTGGCGCAGGGCGCGGCGAAGGTCTACATCACCGCGCGCAAGGCGGGGCCCTGCGAGGCCACCGCGAAAGAGCTCACGGCCGAATATGGCGGCGAATGCATCGCGCTGCCGATCGACATCTCGACAGTCGCGGGCTGCGACAAGCTCGCCGGCGAGATCATCAAGCTGGAGCCGAAGCTCGACATCCTCGTCAACAATGCCGGCGCGGCATGGGGCGCGGATTTCGACGAATTTCCGGAAAGCGGCTGGGACAAGGTCATGGATCTCAATGTCAAGTCGCTATTCTTCCTGACGAAAGCGCTGGCGAAACCGCTGCGCGCGGCCGCATCGCACGAACGGCCCGCCAAGGTCATCAACATCGCCTCGGTCGATGGCATCTTCGTCAACCCGGGGGAGACCTATTCCTATGCCGCGAGCAAAGCTGCGGTGATCCACCTGACCCGGCGGATGGCGACCAAACTGGTCAAGGACAACATCAACGTCACCGCGATTGCACCGGGTGCATTCAAGTCGGATATGAACCGGGCCGCACGCGATCACGCAGACGCGGTCGCAAAGCGCATCCCGGCACGGCGCATCGGAACCGACGAGGATATGGCGGGGATTGCCATCTATCTTGCCTCGCGCGCCGGCGATTATGTGGTCGGCGCCACCATCGCGGTCGATGGCGGCGTGGTCTACGCCAATGCCGGACTGGAAATCGCGGGATAGAGACTCGAAACGATCGTCTCGAAGCCCCTGACTGTCATACCCCGCGAAGGCGGGGTATCCAGTACTCCGTGCTCCAGGTGATTGGCCGCAGCGCTTCTACAAATAACGTCTGTGTTTACTGGATCACCCGCCTTCGCGGGTGATGACGACCTGTGGAAGTGGCACGCCGCTGGCGTGTGCATCACGTCTCGATCTTCACATATTCGAAATCGCCGGGCTTGTTGTCGATGCCGACTTTAGGCGGCGAAATCCACGGCGCGAAGGCGCCGATCTCCGTCACCGGCGTCATCAGCGAACTGATAAAATCGCCGTCGTCGGTGGATGGCAGCCATTCGCTCTTGCGCCGGTTCCAGGTGGCATCGTCGATCAGGATGCCGTCAGGTGTGGCGTGGATATCCTTGAACTCGCCGATCTGGCGGTGGAAGGCGACGTTCGGCAGCGTGAGCTTGAAGTCATAGCCGGCGCTCGAGATGATCTTGTTCCAGCGCAACATGCCCTTGACGCAGTCCTGGGTATAGTCGTCGCGCAGCCGCATGTTGAGCGCGGTCAGCGCCGGTTCGTCGACGCGCTTGATCTGGCCATCCACCAGCTTGAGCACGGGATAGGTGTCGTTCTCCAGCCGATGGTCGTCCTTGATCTGGGTCTCGTGGTAGCGGCCCTTGACGCCGGCGTTGAAGGCGTTGGCGGCGTTGGTGGAGACTTCCGAGCCGAACAGATCGAGCGACAGCGTGTAGTGCAGGTTCAGTTTCTTCTGCATGGTCGGCAGATCGATTACGCCCAGCGCGCGGACTTTTGCGATGTCGGCGGGATCGCCGATGCCGGCCGCCCTCATGGCCTCGCAGGTGCGCTGCACGACGCGGCTGATGCCGGTCTCGCCGACGAACATGTGATGGGCTTCCTCGGTGAGCATGAAGCGGCAGGTGCGCGACAGCGGATCGAAGCCGGACTGCGCCAGCGAGTGCAGCTGCATCTTGCCGTCGCGGTCGGTGAAATAGGTGAACATGAAGAACGACAGCCAGTCCGGCGTCTTCTCGTTGAAGGCGCCGAGCATGCGCGGGCTATCGGCATCGCCGGAGCGGCGGCGCAGCAATTCGTCGGCCTCCTCGCGGCCGTCGCGCCCGAAATATTTCTGCAGCAAGTACACCATCGCCCAGAGATGGCGGCCCTCCTCGACATTGACCTGGAACAGGTTGCGCAGGTCGTAGAGCGAGGGCGCGGTCTTGCCGAGATGGCGCTGCTGCTCGACCGAAGCCGGCTCGGTGTCGCCCTGGATCACGATCAGGCGGCGCAGCATGGCGCGATGCTCGCCCGGGACTTCCTGCCAGGCCGGCTCGCCATAATGCTGGCCGAACGGGATAACGCGGTTCTCTTCCTGCGGCGCCAGCAAAATGCCCCAGCGATATTCCGGCATCCGCACATAATCGAACTTGGCCCAGCCGCGCGGATCGACCGAATAGGCGGTGCGCAGATAGACCAGCGACTGCTGGAAACCCTCGGGCCCCATGTCGCCCCACCAGTTCATGTAACCGGGATGCCAGCCTTCGAGGGCTTTGAGCACCTGCCGATCCTCGCTGAGATTCACGTTGTTGGGAATCTTGGTGGAGTAATCGACGTTCATGATGTTCATGGCGGGCTCTCCCGTGTTGGGGCGATCTTGTTTGGCGAATGGCGACTAGCGAATGGCGAAGAAAAAACTACTCGCTATTCGCCATTCGCTACTCGCCTCTTAAACTCTCGTCATATCGAACTGCGCCTTCTGGCCGGTGCCGTAGCGGCGCAGCGCGCCGTTCTCGCCGACCGCGTTGGGGCGCTGGAAGATCCAGTTCTGCCACGCCGTCAGGCGCGCGAAGATCTTCGATTCCATGGTTTCGGGTCCGGCAAAGCGCAGGTTCGCTTCCATGCCGGTGAGGCCGTCGGGCGAGAACGAGGTGCGCTCCTCGAAGAACACCCGGACCTCGTCGTCCCAGTCGATATCGTCGAGCGCGAAGGTGACGAGGCCAAGCGCCTCGGCCTCCTCGGCATCGAGCGCCTCGCCGATCTTGGCCTGCGCGCGCGCGAGGTCGGAAGGATCGGCCTGAAAGCGCGACTGCAGGCGGGTCAGCCCGTGGCTCATCGGATAGGGCCCGAAATTCATCGCGGAAAGTTCAATCGCCGGCGGGCTGCGGTTGTCGCCTGCCTTCTCGCCGATCAGCATATAGGAACGGTCGGCCGCGAACACGAGTTCGGCGAGCGTTCCGGCGAAGCACGAGCCCGGCTCGACCAGGGTGACCAGCGTGCGCGAGGTGACGTCGATGCGCTTGAGCACGCGTTTCCAGTACTGCCTGATTTCGTTGACCAGCCAGTGCGCCTTGTTGGCTTCCAGGAAAGCATCGCAGGCCAGCACATGGGCGCGCTCGCCATGCGACTTGAACACCAGCATCGCGGTTTCGAGTTCGTTGATGCGCAGATGCAGGATCGCGTCGTCGAGCTCGCGCGCCGCCTGCAGCGGCCAGAATCTTGCGCCTTGCGCGATCATGCCGTCGATATCGGCGGGCGGCGCTGCGTCCGGCGCCTGGATCGAGATGGTCGCGATCCGCGCCGAGCGGTCGATATCGACGCCGACCAGGCCGTAGCGGACGCTGTCTTCGCCGATACTGCGGGTCAATGGCGTCAGCGTAATGCCCTTGCCGTTGCCGTTGCGCCTGGAGGCGGCGGCGAATTCCTTCGCGCGCTCGGCGACCTTTCCCTCGAGTTTGGAGTTGGGCACGATCTCGTCGACCAGCCGCCACGCCACCGCCCGCTTGCCCTTGATGCCTTCCTCGATGGTGCAGAAATAATCGGCGTGGTCGCGGCGCACCTTGCGCTTGTCGACCACCCGCGTCAGTCCGCCGGTGCCCGGCAACACCGCCAGCAGCGGCACTTCCGGCAGCGCGACGGCGGCGGCGCCATCGTCGGCGAGAATGATGTGATCGGTGGCGAGCGCCAGTTCATATCCGCCGCCCGCCGCGGTGCCGTTGACCACGGTGATAAAGCGCTGGCCGGAGTTCTCGCTGGAATCCTCCAGCCCGTTGCGGGTCTCGTTGGTGAACTTGCAGAAATTGACCTTGTGGGCGTGGGTGGCGCCGGCCAGCATCCGGATGTTGGCGCCGGCGCAGAACACGCGATTCTTGGCCGACCGAACGATCACCACCTTGACGCCGGGGTGCTCGAAGCGGAGCCGCTGCACGGCGTCGGCGAGTTCAATGTCGACGCCGAGATCGTAGGAATTCAGCTTGAGCTGATAGCCCTCGAACAGCCCGCCATTCTCGTCGACATCCATGGTGAGCGTTGCAACCTCGCCCTCGACGGCGAGCTTCCAGTGCCGGTAGCGCTGCGGCTCGGTCTGAAAATCGATGTAGCGGGCGCCATTCGCGAGGACGCGATCGTCACCAGCCTTTTCGCCAGCCATGGGGCCACCCTCACCTGTTTCGGATTATCTCAGTTGATATGCACAATAATGCATGTTTTAGACGCCGTCTAGAGGTTTCGGAACACAAATCCGGCATTTTGTTTCATATCCGGCCGGTAGTGCCGATGGGCACCCAGTTGGCTTTGGACAACTCCGGCAGCGCCAGTTTGCTCCTTAGCACCGCCGCCAATGCCGCGGCCGGGAAGCCATCGGCAAAGCCGTCGCCGCCCGCCGCCGCCCTGCGCAAAGTGTCGAGTTCCGCCAGCGCTTCGCGCAGGAAACGCGCGGCGGCGTGAGGCTTGCGCATCCGCAGGCGGAGATTGGCGTTGGCGATCTGGATACAGGCCCGCAGCAGGATCCGCTCGCGCCCGCCTTGCGGAGCGGCGGCCCAGACCGCCTCCAGAACCTCCTGCGATTCCCAGAAATAGCCGGCATCGTTGAGCGCTAGCGCGTAGCGGATCGCCGGATGCCGGGCCGGCACGTAGCCGCGAAAGCGCGGCGGCACCAACAGCTTGGCCTGCGCCAGCGCTTCGTAATCGGCGTCGGCCTCGTCGGTCTCGCCGGGCACATAGGCCCAGCGCGGCAGCGGCAGCTTCGAGGCGCCGGAGGGAGGAATGCTCATGGCATTGCTCCGGACAACGCTTCAGGCAGCCCGTCCCCGCGAGCCTTCGTCAGCGCGCAAAACCGCGTGTGCGAATTCGGTGATCGCATCGAGCGTCGCCCCCGGCGCTTCACGATGCGGCGAATGTCCAGCCCCTGGAATGATCGTCACATCGACCGGACAATAGCACTCTTCCCGCGCGATCTCGACCTGCCGGAGGGTCCCATACTCGTCATTCACACCCTGCAGGATTGCAACCGGCACGCGTATGTAGGCGAGATATTCGGAAATATCCCAGCCGCGAAATTTTGGGTCGAGCCAGGCGCCGTTCCAGCCGTAGAAGGCGTTGTCGACATCGCCGTGCCAGCGCGCCAGTTTTGCCCTGAGGCCGGCGGTCTCGTAGGCCGTCTTGATCGCCGCGATCGAGGTGACCGAGATATCTTCGACGATGAAATGCGGCGCGATCATCGCGACGCCGCGCACCCGGTGGTCGGCGACGCCGCCGGCATAGATCGCCGCAATCGAGGCGCCGTCGGAATGCCCGAACAGGATGCCGCGGCGAAAACCGATCTGGTCGAGCAGTTTCGGCAGCACGTCGAGCGCCTCGATCTGCATGTAGTCGAGCGGCCGCGGCAGCATTACCGGCGTCGAGGCGCCATAGCCGGCGCGCGACCAGGCGAACACGCCGGCGCCGGTGGCGGCCTGAAGCTTTTCCGGAAAATCGCCCCACATCGCGGCCGAGCCGAGGCCCTCATGCAGCATGACGACGGTTGGCGCCTCGTCGGGCCCGGGACCGGTCACGCGGTATTCGAGATCGGCGTCGCCGATGGTGAGGAAGCCGGTGGCGCTGAGGACGGTCATGTTTCTTGCACCTACGGCAAAACTCTCGGTCGTCGTGCCCGGGCT
>DATNMT010000677.1:0-14175 GCA_035602495.1 Bradyrhizobium sp. | reverse complement strand
AGTTCGTCGCGCAGGAAATCCGCGACCGCCTTTATCAATTCTGCCGGTGTCGGTTCATCCTGCATTTCTATCTCCCTCTCGGAGCAAGCAATCTCAGCAGATCGATCTCGGTCTCCGACGAGCGCCGACCGATCATCGCGCGCTCGATCGAATGCTCCGGCGAGAGGCGAAACCGCTGCATCATCCCGCAGCACATCACGCCCCAGCGCAGCGTGCCCATCACTTCCCAGAAAGTTACCCGGGCGGGATCGACGCGGCGGCCGGCCGTTTCGTAGCCCGCGAACAGCTCTTTGCGTGCCCCAAAGCCGCCGACGGGTTTATCAATCTCGCCAAAACGCCAGGAATTGACACAGACCCAGCCCAAATCCTCCATCGGATCGCCAAGGTGGGCAAGCTCCCAGTCCAGCACCGCGCGCACGCCATCGGGGCCGATGATGAGATTGCCGTGGCGGAAATCGCCGTGCACCAGCGTCACTTCGTCGGATGGACCAGGATCGTGGTCCCGCAGCCAGCGCAGCGCCAGTTCAAATACCGGCCGCGGCCAATCAAAACTGCGGTAGTCGCGCTCCAGCTCGGCGATTTCCTTCGCCGCTGTCATGCGGCGCAATTCCGGCAGTTGGGCCAGGGCCAGCCCGTGGATTCCCGCCAGGATCTCTCCAAGCTGCCGCGCCAGCTTCGGACGGGCCAAGGCGAATCTTTCATCGCGAAGGATCTTGCGCGGGATGGTTTCGCCTTCGACCCGCGCCATGACGAATCCGGTGCCGAGATTGTCCCGCGGCTGCAGCACATGCAGCACGCGCGGCGACGGCAGGCCGGCGTCATAGGCGCGCTGCATCAGCGCTGCCTCGGCGTTCAGCCCGGCCGCGCGCGTCGGTGCGGCGCCATAGCCGGCCGGCGCGCGGCGCAGGATCGCAGCGATGTTGCCTTCCGGATGCACGATATCGAACGACCAGGTTTCCTGGCTGGCACCGCCGGAAAGCCTGATGACGCCCGCAACACCGGTCGCGCCCGGATACCAACGGGCGGCGCAGCGTCCGAGTTCGGCCTCGATCATTTGCCCCTGAATTTCGCCGGCCGCTTTTCGAGGAAGGCCGTAACGCCTTCCTTGAAATCTTCCGCGGCGCCCGCGATCCGCTGCGATTCGAATTCGAGATTGAGCTGATCCTCGAACGAATTGTCGGGGCTCTCCCAATAAAGCCTGCGGATCAGCGACAGCGCCACCGTCGGACCGTTCGCGAGCTCATGCGCGAGCTTCATGGCCTCGTCCATCAGGACTGCGTCGTCATAGACCCGGTTGACCAGCCCCCATTCCAGCGCCTTCTCGGCCGGAAGCCTCTCGCCCATCAAGGACAACTCGACAGAGCGCGCTTTGCCGATCAACCGCGGCAATAGCCAGGTCGATCCGCAGTCGGGCACCAGGCCGATGCGGCGGAACGCCTGAAGGAAATAGGACGAGCGCGCGCACAGGATCATGTCGCCCATCAGCGCAAAGCTCATGCCGGCGCCGGCGGCCGGCCCATTGACCGCGGTGACGAGCGGGCAATGCAGGTTGCGCAATCGCCGCAGGAACGGATGAAAGCCGGTTTCCAGCGTAGCCCCCGCGTTGCTCCTGCCCGGTTTCTGGTTGTTGCGGCCCTGCAAATTGGCGCCGGTGCAGAACGCGCGCCCTGCACCCGTCAGCACCACGCAGCGGACCTCGGACCTTGTCTCGTCGATTGTATCGAGCGCCTCGGCGAGCCCGCCCAGCATGTCCATCGACACCGCATTCATCACCTCCGGATGATCGAGCTTCAGGATGGCCACCGGGCCGTCGATATCGAGCGTGGCGTGCTTGAACTGCATTGGTTTCCTCTTGGAGTGCTGCCCGCGTTATTTCGTCCCGCGGTACAAAGGTTTCAATCTCGAACCCATATTTGATTTTCTGGGGCGGCTTGTCCATGGTTGGCAAGCCAACATCTGCCCGCCATCGGACGCGCGGCGAAATGCGCGCCAAACCGGACTGGAAACGCTCATGAGCATCTTCGATCTTACCGGCCGCGTCGCCGTGATCACCGGCGGCAATGGCGGCATCGGCCTTGGCATCGCGCAGGCATTGGCGGCAGCCGGCTGCAACGTCTCGATCTGGGGCCGTAACGCCGAGAAGAACAAGAATGCCGCCGCGACCATGGCCTCCTGCACGGGCGCGGTCGATAGCCGGATTTGCGACGTCAGCGATCCCGCCTCGGTCAAATCGGCGATGGCCGCGACGCTGGAGCGGTTCGGGCGGCTCGATGGCTGCTTTGCCAATGCCGGCATCGGCGGCGGTGGTCGGCACGCCTTCATCGACCGCACCGAGGAACAGTGGCGAACCATGTTCGCCACCAACCTCGACGGCGTTTTCCACGTGTTTCAGGTTGCGGCCCGCCACATGACCGAACGCGCCACCGCCGGCGACAAGTTCGGCCGCCTGGTCGCGACCTCGAGCCTGGCGTCGCTGTTCGGCACCGCGCGCAACGAGCATTATGCCGCGACCAAGGCCGCCATCAACGCGCTGGTCCGGGCGCTCGCGGTCGAACTGGCGCGACAGGGCGTCACCTCCAACGCCATCCTGCCCGGCTGGATCAAGAGCGACATGACGGCAAGGGTGTTGGCCGATGAAAAATTCGTCGGCGCGGTGATGCCGCGGATTCCGATGCGACGGTTCGGGGAGCCCGGCGATTTCGGCGGCATCGCGGTCTATCTGATGAGCAAGGCGAGTTCGTATCACACTGCGGACTGTTTTGTGATCGATGGCGGATATACGGCGTTTTGAAATGGCTCGTCCGGCGCAAGCGAAGCAATCCATCGCGCCGCGAATGCAGCAAGGAAATAGTGGATTGCTTCGTCGCAAGAGCTCCTCGCAATGAGGTAAAGACACAGCTTCGCGATCTCGCCGCATGGTTCCGCGCGAGTTTTGCTTTTCGTTCCCGCCCTCTCCAAACAGAGGGCGCAGGGAATGCCGGGCGCCCGATGCGCCCGATAGCCGCGTGTGCAATGGTAGAGTGAGAACGCACACGCGTTAGTCAGGTCACACCGGAATCACCCGGCATTCCCCACGCAATGGTTTACGGTTTACTCCGTGCTCTCCCCGGTGCCCGGGCTCTTTGGCCACCGTCATCAGCGCTCCTTAGCGCAAACTTGACACCAGCGTCGGGGTGTCAGGACCACACGTCTTCTCCGTCCGCATCTGCGCCGTTCGTTATCGGCGCATCCGCGTCCACCGCATCCCGCCCCGCGGCCGTGACGATCGCGACTCGCCCCTCTTTCGGGACGGGACGGGTGAGAATATAGCGCTGATTTGTATTTCGGAAAACCAGAATATTTTTTTCTGATGGGGCTGGACAAACCGGCCAAATCAGTACATGGGGCGCAAGTGTTTTGCCCGTCGGGTAAATGAGCTGGGCCGTGCGTCGCAATGGAGCATGAATTTTCCAATGGAGCGTTCCTCCCAGGCAATGCTCCAGATGTCGGGTCTTCGTCGGCTTGTCAGTCTGCGAGCAGGGATCGGATCAAATCCTGATCATACGCAATAGCGGCCAATACCGTGATGTGCTGCACAGTAGGATGTCAAAATGCTTGCCTCGTTGGGCGACCTGTTCGATGTGCCGTGCAATATCTGCTACCTGAATACTGCCTACGGCCCGCCGACGCTCCGGACGCTGGAAGCGCGCGCGGCCTTGAGGCGCAATAGCTGAGCATGCCGTGGCCCTGCTCATGGAATTTTGATCCAACAAGGAATGCACAATGGAATACGCCGCCGACGACCTCACGCCTCACGAACGTTACAAGCTGCTGGCAGGATTCGTACTGCCGCGGCCGATCGTCTGGGTGACGACGGTTGGGCCTACGGGCGTGGTCAACGCCGCGCCCTACAGCTTCTTCAACGTGTTTTGCGAAGATCCGCCGCTCTGCATGTTCGCCGTCAACCCGCGACCCGACGGCCGCGCCAAGGACACTCTGGTCAACGTCCGGCGGACAGGCGAGTTCGTGGTCAACCTCACCGATGAGCCGCTAGCGCATGCCATGCACGATTCCAGCGGCGACTTCCCGCCCGAGATCGGCGAGCCCGGCTATCTCGGATTGAGCTTGGCGCCGTCGACCAAGGTCGCCGTGCCGCGCCTCGCCGACGCACCGTGGGCGATGGAGTGCAAGGTCTGGAAAACTATGGATGTGGACGGCAAGCGCCAGCTCATCATGGGCGAAGGCATCCACTTTCACATCCGCGACGAGTTGTGGGATGGCGAAGCGATGCGCGTGCACACGGAGCGCTATCACCCGGTCGGCCGCATGTTCGCCGACCGCTACTGCCGCACCGACGACAGAATGGTGTTCCCGGCAGCCCAGGGAGCGCGTGGCGCATAGCTTATTGCTCGGGAGTCGCCGCCCCCTAAGCCGAAGCAGGCCGATACGCGCGGAGAAAGGAGCGTATCTGGCGCACCGCCAGCGGAATCCGCTCCTTAGGCTCCTTCCACGGGAACATACTGACTTCGGCGTTCGGCGCGAGGATCGCCGTCTCCATGGCGACCGCATAGGGATGGTGATGGCTGTCATCCGGCAGGATCAGCACCGGCGTCTGACAATCGCGTACGAAGTCGCGCGTTACGGTGAATACGAAGTCGTCGTTGGTGCGGTACCATCCTGGTCAGGAATTGATCGACCTGCGCCATCGTGATCTCTGGCCGGCGTTTGACCAGTTCCGGCCCCCAGACCTTCATATTGCCTTCGTAGAAAAGGCCGCGCATCTCCGGACGCGACCCGCTGGGCTGCGCCAGCACGCCCGCGACCACGCGATCGGGCGCCCGCTTCAGAAGATTCCAGATCAAGGGGCCGCCAATGCAGAAGCCCAGTACCATGAACTTGTCGATGCCCAGATGGTCCATGAGGCCGAGCTGGTCATCAGTGTGGGAATCCCAGGGACGATCAATCTCAAGCGGGCCTGAGGACTGACCGGCTGTGGCGTTGCGCAGGTCGAACGCGATGCAGCGGTACTCGCGCTTGAACTCCTCGATTGCGTGGAAGGGGGGATAACTGCCGGTGATGCCCGAGATCGTCGAGTTCAGCCCGCCGCCGGCGATCAGCAGCAGCGGAAAGCCGGAACCGTCCTCCTGGAAATGGATGCGAACCGCGCCTTTCTCGAAAGTGCCCATCGCAGCTTCCCCTCCCCAGTTTTAATCACATCTTGCTGGATTTTTCTGCGGAGCCTGTCATCGGGCGGCGCTTTGCATCGACCCGTTGGCTCGTAAAGACGACAAGTCAGGACGACGCGGCCGCTTTCCACGGCCGCTCCGCCGCCGTCATCGCAAAGCCCTCATAGCCTTTGGCCGCGACGTCGTTGCAGATCTGGCGGTAGGCGCCGACGCCGCCGATATAGGGCATGAAGATCTGCGGCTTGCCAGGGATGTTGGCGCCCATGTACCACGAATTGGCCTGCGGATAGAGCGTGGTGTGCGCGACCTCGTTGACATGGGTCACCCATTTTTCCTCGGCGTCCTTGTTGGCTTCCATCGCCTCAAGCCCGCGGTCGCGCATGTAGGCAACGCAATCGGCGATCCAGTCGACGTGCTGCTCGATCGAAACGATCATGTTGGAGAGCACCGACGGGCTGCCGGGGCCGGTGATGATGAACAGATTGGGAAAGCCAGCGCTCATCAGGCCGAGATAGGTCTTGGGCCCCTCCGCCCATTTCTGGTTCAACGTCAGTCCATTGCGGCCGCGAATGTCGATTTTGGCGACCGACCCGGTCATGGCGTCGAAGCCGGTGGCCAGCACCAGTGCGTCAACCTCGTAATCCCTGGCCCCGGCACGCACCGCGTTCGGCAGGATTTCATCGATCGGATTCGACCTGATGTCGACCAGCGTCACGTTCGGGCGATTGAAGGTCGTAAAATAATCGGTATCGATGCAGATGCGTTTCGAGCCGATCGGATGATTGTTGGGCTGCAGCAGTTTTGCGGTCTCGGGATCCTTCACTATGTCAGCGATTTTTTCTCGGACAAAATTGGCGGCGGTGTCGTTGGCCGCCGTGTCGAGCGCGAGGTTGTTGTAGACCGACATGAAAGTGAGACCGCCGTTGGCCCAGCGCTGCTCGTATTTGGCGCGGCGCTCGTTGTCGCCGTCCTCCAGCGCGCCGCGATCGGGCATTTCGGTGTAGATGCCGTTGCGCGACTGTTCACGCGCAAAGCGCCTGATCTCCGGATATTTCGCGCGAAACGCTTGGCGTTCTTCTTCCGTCAGCATGGCGTTGCGGGCGGGAATGGAAAAGTTCGCGGTGCGCTGGAACACCGTAAGCTGGCTCGCCTGCTCGGCGATGACAGGCACCGATTGAATGCCCGAGGAGCCGGTACCGATCACGGCGACGCGCTTGCCGGTAAAATCGATCTGCTCATGCGGCCAGTGTCCGGTGTGGTAGACCTCGCCCTTGAAATCCTTCAATCCCTTGATGTCCGGCATCCGCGCGTTCGACAGGCAGCCGGTGGCGAGCACGACGAATCTTGCGCTCACGGTCTTGCCGTCGGAGGTCGTCACTGACCATGCGTTGTCGCTGTCATCGAAGACGGCGCGGTCGACCCGCGTATTGAGCTGGATGTCGGGACGCAGATTGAAGCGGTCGGCGACGTGGTTGGCGTATTTCAATATCTCGGGTTGCGGCGCGTAGCGCTCGCTCCAGTTCCATTCCTGCTGCAATTCCTCCGAGAACGAATAGGAATACTGCATGCTTTCGACGTCGCAGCGCGCGCCTGGGTAACGGTTCCAGTACCAGGTGCCGCCGACGTCACCGCCCTGCTCGTAGACGCGGACCGAAAACCCCTGCCCGCGCAGTCGGTGCAGCATGTACATTCCGGCAAAGCCGGCGCCGACCACGACAACGTCGTACGCTTCGGGTTTGCTTTTGTTTGATGCGGCTTGCAAGGCGGACATTCGAACTCCCACGGGGATTTTCTGCTGTTGCCGTCCAGCATTCTACCCATCACGCGAAAGCGCAAGAGACAAAACGGCGCGTCCGGACCGCATATTTTGCGACACGGAATGCGCGAAAACAACGCCGTTGCGGCAGGCCTTTCGGCGTCTACGCGCAAGACGGCGCGAGGGAAACCGGCTTGGCTTTCCCGCCGATGATGGGCTAGCGTCGCCTCAGGCATTTTGCCAATCGAACCAAGGACGAGCCGCGTCAAAGCTGCCGCAGGGAGTGATCACGATCATGAAATCGCCGATTTGCGACATGTTGGGCATCGAATTTCCGCTGCTGGCCTTCAGTCATTGCCGCGACGTGGTGGCCGCCGTCAGCCGCGCCGGCGGCTTCGGCGTGCTCGGCGCCACCGCGCATTCGCCCGAATCGATCGAACAGGAACTGAGATGGATCGACGATCACGCCGACGGCAAGCCCTACGGGCTCGACGTGCTGATCCCCGAGAACATCTCGACCGCAGGCGAAAAGAACGTCACCTGGAAGAGCCTGGAGGCGCGGATTTCGCCCGCGCACCGCGACTTCACCCGCAACCTTCTGAAGAAGTACGGCATCGAACTGACGACAACCAATGTCGCCGACAACCAGCCGCAGCCGTTCGACGCGGAGCGCGCGCTGGAATTGCTCGAAGTCTCGTTCCGCCACCCGATCAAGCTGATCGCCAATGCGCTCGGCGTGCCGCCGAAGGCGATGATCGACATGGGCAGGCAGCACGGCGTCCCGGTGGCGGCGCTGGTCGGCGCCAAGGAACACGCCCTTCGTCAGGTGGCGGCCGGAGTCGATATTCTGGTGGTGCAGGGAACCGAAGCGGGCGGCCATTGCGGCGAGGTCTCCACCATGGTGCTGGTGCCCGAGGTCATCAAGGCGATCAAACCGATTCGCGACGTGCCGGTGCTGGCTGCGGGCGGCATCATGACCGGGCGGCAGATGGCGGCCTGCATGGCGATGGGCGCCGCCGGCGCCTGGACCGGCTCGGTGTGGCTTGCGACCGTGGAATCGGAGACCACGGAAATCTTCCGCGAGAAGATGATCGCGGCGTCTTCGCGCGACGCTATCCGCTCGAAGGGCCGCACCGGCAAGCCGGCGCGGCAGCTGCGCTCGGTCTGGACCGATGCCTGGGATCGCGGGTCCGACAGCCCCGGCGCGCTGCCGATGCCGTTGCAGAGCATCATCAGCCGCGACGCCTTCAACTCGATCGACCGCGCTGCCGCCGCCGGCAATGCGCAGGCGCGCGACCTCGTGAGCTATTTTGTGGGGCAAGGCGTCGGCCTGATCGACAGCGTTAAATCCGCCGGCGCCGTGGTGCAGGAATTCAAGGAGGATTTTGTCGAGGCGGTGGAACACATGAACGCGCTGGTGGCGGAGTGATTTAGCACCAGACCTCAGATGCGCAATTGCGCATCGGGGAATCTCGAGATTCCGGGTTCGATGCTTCGCATCGCCCCGGAATGACGATTGAAACCAATAGGTGAAAGCGAAATCAAGAAGATGCCGAATGCCTCCCTCCCCGCCGACCGCATTCCCGTCATCGTCGGCGTCGGCGAAACCACCGATCGCACAACCGACATAGCCGAAGGTCTTGAGCCCCTCACCTTGCTGGAACAGGCGCTTAAGCGTGCAGAAGCCGACAGCGGGGGCAAATTGCTCGGCGAAATCGGCTCGCTCGACGTCGTCAATTTCCTGAGCTGGCGCTACCGCGATCCGGAGCAGCAGCTCGCCAAACGCCTCGGCATCGCGCCGAAGCACCTCTATTACGGCCCGGTCGGCGGCGAGAGCCCGATCCGCTATCTGCATGAGGCCGCCCTGCGCATCGCGCGCGGCGAATGCAGCGTGGCCGCGGTCTGCGGCGCGGAGGCGCAATCGACCGCCACCAAGGCCGAACGCACCGGCGTTAATTTGCCGTGGACGCCCTTCGCCCATGACGTGGAGGAGCCGAAACGCGGCGCCGCATTCCAGAAGCCGATGGCGGTCAAGCTCGGCGTGTTCAGGCCGGTGACGGTTTATCCGTTCTACGAAGCCGCCACCTCCGCGCATTGGGGCCAGACCCCGCGCGAGGCGATGGCGGAATCGGGCGAGTTATGGTCGCGCTATTCGCAAGTCGCCGCGCAAAATCCCAATGCCTGGCTGAAGCGCCGATTCACGCCTGAAGAAGTCATGACGCCGACGGCGGACAACCGCCTGATCGCGTGGCCCTACACCAAGCTCCAGGTCGCCAATCCAACCGTCAATATGGGCGCGGCGCTCCTGATGACCAGCCTCGCGAAGGCGCGCGCCGCCGGTATCGCCGAGGATAGCCTGATTCACGTCTGGGGCGGCGCATCGGCAGAGGAGCCACGCGACTACCTGATCCGCGACCAGTTCTTCCAGAGTCACCCGCAGAATGCGGTGCTCAACGCGGTGATGGACCTTGTCGGCGGCGACGGTCGCGCGTTCGGCGCCATCGAGCTCTACAGCTGCTTTCCCTGCGTGCCGAAAATGGCGCGACGGACGCTGGGGCTCGGGCCCGAGGTGCAGCCGACGGTGACCGGCGGGCTGACGTTCTTCGGCGCGCCGCTCAACACCTATATGACCCATGCCGCCTGCGCGATGGTGCGCAAGCTGCGCAATGGCGCCAAACTCGGCCTGCTCTACGGCCAGGGCGGTTTTGTCACCAAACATCACGCGTTGGTGTTGTCGCCGCAGGCGCCGACAACACCGCTCGCGCAAGACACCAGCGTGCAGGCCGAGGCGGACAGCCACCGCGGCGCAGTGCCGGAGTTTGTCACCGAGGCCAGCGGCAGGGGCGGCGTTGAAAGCTTTACGGTGATCTACGGCCGTGGCGGCGAGGTCGAGCACGGCGTGGTGATGCTGCGGACGCAGAACAATGCGCGCGCGCTGGCGCGGGTGCCCGCGCAGGACAGCGCGACGCTGGCGCATCTTCTGCACATGGACCGCACGCCGGTCGGGTCGTCGGGCGATATCGTGACGGCAGAGGACGGCGTGCTGGAGTGGCGACACGCGTAGCGAGATCGTAGGGTGGGCAAAGCCAACGGGTCGCGCCAATGCGCGCCCGATGACAGGCTCCGCGTGCCCACCACTCACGACGAAGGTTTTGTGATGGATGGTGGGCACGGCGCAAAGAGCGCCTTTGCCCACCCTACCGCTGCCGCGCACAAGCGGGTTAGAGCCCTAACCCTTACCGTCCTGCTTCTCCGAAATCCTCGCAGGCTCGGGCTTGGGAGCCTTGGCGCCGGTCACGCGAACCTGATCGCCATCGGCGATGCCATCGGGTGGCGCGATGATGACGCGGTCATCGGCGGAGATGCCCGACGCCAGTTCAATATCCTTGCCGAGGTCGCGGGCGATAGTCACAGTCTTGAACTGAACCTTGTCGTCGGCGCCGACGGTGGCGACGCGCAGGCCGTTCTGGTTGAAGATCAGGGCGCTCGCCGGAATATGCAGCGGCACGGCGTCGCGCACCAGGCTGAGCCGGACATTGGCATAGCCGCCCGGCATCAGCTCGCCGCCAGCATTGTCAAGCGCCAGTTGCATCCGCGTCGTGCCCGAGCCGACATCGACCGATTGCGAGGAGGCCTCCACCGTCGCCTCGAAGGTGTGGGTCGGATATTCCGGCATCGAGATCACCGCCCTGGCGCCAATCCTGATCGCCGGCACGTAGCTCTGAGGCACGTTGACGTAGACGCGCAGCTTGCGGATATCGGAGATCACGAACATCGGAGGGCCGCTCCCGCCGCCGGCGTTGATCAGGGCGCCGACGTCGGTATCGCGGGCGGTGACCACGCCGTCGAACGGCGCGGTGATCTTCTTGTAGCCGGCCAGCGCCTCCAGCCGCTCGACATTGGCCTGCCCGGAATTGACCGCGGCCTTCTTGTTGGAGAGGTCGGCCGAGCGCTCGTCGATTTCCTGCATCGAAACGAAATTCGAGGCGATCAGGGTCCTACGGCGGGTCAGCGTTGCCTCGGACAGTTTCGCACTGGCCTCTTGGCTGGCGAGATCGGCGCGCGCCTGCAACAGCTGCTGGTCGAGGTCCGGCGCCTCGATTTCGGCGAGCACTTGCCCTGCCTTGACCTTGGCGCCGATGTCGGCGTTCCAGCTTTTCAGGTAGCCGGAGACGCGGGCGAAAATCGGCGCACGGTAATAGGCCTCGAGCCGGCCCGGCAGATCGAGGGTGGCGTTAAGCGCCCGGGCATCGGGCAGCACCACGGCGACCGTCGGAATCGCCTGGCTGTCGGTCCATTCCCGCAAGCGGGCGCTGGCTTCCTCGCGCGCCCGGATGCCGGTCACCACCACCAGCACCGCGACGATGCCGGCGACGATCCCGACGATGCCCAACTTCCGGCGCGAGACCGGAGAGCTGTGTTCAATGGGCATGTAACGTCTCCGGTGCGGCGGCGGCCCTGGCGCCCTGCCTCCTGTGTACCATACTAAAAACCACGGGAACAAATATCAGGGTGGCAACGGTTGCGAAAATCAGCCCGCCGACCACGGCGCGGCCGAGCGGCGCGTTCTGCTCGCCGCCCTCGCCCAGCGCCAGCGCCATCGGCATCATTCCGATGATCATCGCCAGCGCCGTCATCACTACCGGGCGGAACCGCACGAAGCCGGCTTCGATCGCCGCCGCCACGGGGTCGCCGAGTTCCTCATAGCGCTCCTTGGCGAAGGAGATCACCAGCACGCTGTTGGCGGTGGCAACCCCCATGCACATGATCGCGCCGGTCAGCGCGGGAACCGACAGGGTGGTCCGGGTCGCAAACAGCGTCCAGACGATGCCGGCCAGCGCCGCTGGCAGCGCCGTGATGATGACGAACGGGTCGGACCAGGACTGAAAATTCACCACGATCAGGAGGTAGATCAGCACGATCGCGGCGAGCAACCCGAACAACAGCCCGGAAAACGCGTTGTTCATGGTCTGCACCTGGCCGAGCAGCACCACGGAAGAGCCCTTCGGCACCTCCGTCGCGGTGTCAGCGATAACAGCCTTGACGTCGGCGGCGACCGCGCCGAGATCGCGCCCCTCCGGCGTCGCATAGATCTGCACCATCGGCTGAATGTCGTATTGCGTGACCACCGCGCTCGAGATCGATCGCTTGATGTCGGCGATGCCGCCGAGGATGGGCGGCACGCCCGTGTTGCCCGCGCTGATCGGCAAGGTCTCGAGCGCGCTCAGCGAATCGATCTGGTATTGCGGCGTCTGCATCACGATCGAATAGGATACGCCGTTGTCGGGGTTGAGGAAGTAGGTCGGCGCTACCTGTCCGCTGCCCGCCAGATTGACGACGAGGCTGTTGGTGACGTCGCGTTCGGTCAGCCCCACATATTGCGCCCGCGTGCGGTCGACATCGATGTTGAAGGTCGGGTTGTTGGGCGACTGCTGGATGCGCGCGTCGGCAATGCCCGGGATGCGGCGAAGCCGGCTCAGCAACTTGTTCGCATAGGCGAAGTTCGCATTCACGTCCGCACCGCGCACCTGCAGGTCGATCGGCGCCGGCGCGCCGAAATTCAGGATCTGGCTGACAATATCGGCCGGCAGGAAGGCAAAGGTCATGCCGGGGAAAGCCCGTGGCAGCTGCTCCCGCAACGCCTGGACGTATTCGGCGGTCGGCCGATGCCCCTCCTTCAGCTTGATCTGGATGTCGCCGTCCTGCGGACCGATCACGCCGGTGTTGTTGTAGGTCATGTTGATGCCTGAGATCGGCATGCCGATGTTGTCGGCCAGCGTGTCGATCTCCCCGGGCGGAATGATCCTGCGGATCGCCTTCTGCACCTCGGCGAACTGGTTGGCGCTTTCCTCGACGCGGGTGCCGATCTGGGTGCGGACATGCATCAGGATCGAGCCGGTATCGACCGACGGAAAGAAGTTCCTGCCGACGAACGGCACCAGCAGGAACGAGGCTCCGACAAAGCACAGGAACACGGTCACGAAAGCCCCGCGCCCGTGGATCGCCAGCGTCAGCAGGCTGCGATAGAAGTCGCGCACGGCCTCGAACCGTGCCTCGAAGCCGCGCTGAAACCGCACCAGCGGGTTGCGCGACGGCGGCGGCTCCTCGCCTTCGGCATAGGCGAGGTGCCGATGCAGCAGGTATTTCGCCATGGTCGGCACCAGCGTGCGCGACAGGATGAACGACCACAGCATCGCGAACATCACCGCTTCGGCGAGCGGCACGAACAGGAAGCGCGCCACGCCGGTCAGGAAGAACATCGGCACGAACACGATGCAGATGCACGACAGCGAGACGAAGGCCGGCACCACGATCTGGTTGGCGCCGTCCATGATCGCGGTCTCGACCTCCTTGCCGTGTTCCAAGTGCCAGTTGATGTTCTCGATGGTGACGGTGGCTTCATCGACCAGGATGCCGACCGCAAGCGCAAGCCCACCGAGCGTCATGATGTTGAGGGTCTCCCCGATCGCCCACAGCATCATGATGGCGCCGAACACCGAAAGCGGGATCGACACCGCGATGATCAGTGTCGAGCGCCAGCTGCCGAGGAACAACAGGATCATCACGCTGGTCAGCAAGGCGGCGATGATGCCCTCATAGGCGACGCCCGAGATCGCGCTGCGCACGAACACCGATTGATCGCCGATGAAGCCGATCCTGAGCGCATCGGGCAGCTGGTCCTTGACGTCGATCACCTTCTGCTTGATGCCGGCGATGATATCGAGCGTCGAGATCGCGCCGGCTTTCAGCACCATCATCAAGACCGAGCGGTTGCCGTTGACGTGGACGATATTGGTCTGCGGCGGATTGCCGTCGCGCACGCTGGCGACATCGCGGACATAGACCATCGCGCCGTTGACGGTCTTGATCGGCAGGTCGCCGAGCTCTTCCATCCTGAGCGGCGAATTGTTGAGCTGGATGTTGTATTCGAACGCGCCGATCTTCTGGGTGCCGGCCGGCGTGATCAGGTTCTGCGCGGCGAGCGCGTTGGCGACGTCCTGCCCCGACAGGCCGCGGGACTGCAAGGCCTGCGGATCGAGGTCGATCTGGATCTGGCGCATCTTGCCGCCGTAGGGATAGGGGATCGCGGCGCCGGGCACCGTGATCAACGGTGTGCGCAACTGGTTGATGCCGATATCGGCGAGGTTCTGTTCGGTAAGCCCGTCGCCGGACAGGGCGACCTGGATGATCGGCACGGTGGAGGCATAATAATTGAGGATCAGGGGCGGCGTGGCGCCCGGCGGCATCGCCTTG
>DATNMT010000676.1:0-28413 GCA_035602495.1 Bradyrhizobium sp. | reverse complement strand
GCGTGCCGTTCGGTCGGGATGAATCTCGGCATCGCGTTCCAGCTGGTCGACGACGTGCTGGACTACGGCGGCAAGGCCGCCAAACTCGGCAAGAACATCGGCGACGATTTCCGCGAGGGCAAGATCACCCTTCCCGTGGTGCTGGCATTCCGCCGCGGCAACGATAGTGAGCGCGCCTTCTGGATCCACGCGCTGGAGCGCGGCGAGATCGCCGACGGCGATCTCGACCATGCCATCGGCCTGATGACAAAGCACCGCGCGCTCGAGGACACCATCAACCGCGCCCAGCATTACGGCGCGATGGCGGTCGACGCGCTGGCGCTGTTTCCGGCCTCGCCGATGAAGAGCGCGCTGGAGCAGGTGGTGGCGTTCTGCCTGGCAAGGTCGCATTGATGTCACACCTCTCCCCGCTCTTGGCGGGGAGAGGGAGAGGTGGACTTAGCTCAGCGTTCCCGAATGCACCCACCATTGCGGGTGGCCGAGCTGGATCTTCTTCGCCGCGCGCCCGGCCTCGGCGGTGTTCTCATAGATCGCAAAACAGGTGGCGCCCGAACCCGACATCCGCGCCAGCCAGGCGCCATCGGTAGCGCTGAGCGCCGAGATCACTTCGCCGATGACCGGCTGAATTCGGGTAGCCGGCTCTTCGAGGTCGTTGGCGCTGGCGGCGAGCGCTTCAACCCAGTCTTCGACCGATGCGCCGGCTTCCGGCCAGCCGGCCGCCTCCATCACGTCGGTGGCGCCCACCAATAACTCGCCGTTGCGCAGGCCGAGCGCGCCGAACACGTCTTTGGTCGCGACGGCGACGCGCGGATTGACCAGCACGCACGGCATGGTCGGCAGGCTGAGCGGCAACAGGGTCTCGCCGACGCCGGTCATGTCGCAGGCGCGCGAGGCGAGGCAAACCGGCACGTCGGCGCCGGTCAGCAGCGCGACCTCGAGCAGGCGCTCGTCGTCGAGCGCCAGGCCGTTCAGTTGCGCCAACAGCCGAAGCGCCGCCCCGGCATCGGCCGAGCCGCCGCCGATTCCGGCCGCCACCGGCAGCACCTTGTCGAGCGTGAAGCTGCCGAGCTTCAGGTCCGGCACCCGCTCGCCGAGCAGGCGCGCGGCCTTGAGCACGAGATTGTCAGATGTTTCGCCGCAGGCGCCTGCCAGCGGTCCCGACATTTTCAGATCGAGTTCGGCGCCCGGCTCCAGGCTGAGGCGGTCGGCGCAATCGGCGAACGCGACCACGCTTTCGAGGTCGTGATAACCGTCGACCCGCCGTCCGACCACCCGCAGGGTCAGGTTGACCTTGGCACGCCCGTCCTCGTTCAGCGCCGGCATCCGCGGAGTGTCCTCGATCAGACCTTTGCGATCAGCCGCCCTTGCCGTCCTCTTTTTTCTTGTCCGCCGAGGCGGCCGAGGAAGGGGTGTCGTCGGGCAGGCCGTTTTCCATCTTGGCCTCGATCTTCGGCAGATCTTCCGGCTCTGGCTTGAGGTCGCGGGCGTGCGCCCACTGGAATTTTGCCTCCAGCGTACGGCCGACGCGCCAATAGGCGTCGCCGAGATGGTCGTTGATGGTCGGATCCTCGGGCTTGAGATCGATCGCGCGCTCGAGATTCTTCACGGCGTCGTCGTAATTGCCGATGCGGTAATAGGCCCAGCCCAGCGAGTCCACGATGTAGCCGTCGTCGGGACGCTGCTCGACGGCGCGCTTGATCATCTTCATGCCTTCGTCGAGATTGATGCCCTGATCGATCCAGGAATAGCCGAGATAGTTCAGCACGTGCGGCTGCTCGGGCTGCAGCTCGAGCGCCTTGCGCATATCGACCTCGGCCTTGTTCCACGCCTTGGAGCGCTCCTCGCAGATGCCGCGGTAATAATAGTAGACCCAGTTGGCCTTCTCGCTGGCCTCCGGCAGCGCCGCCAGTCCCTGGCTGTAGGTCTGGGCGCAGTCGGTGAACTTCTTGCGGCCGCGCTCGATATTGCCGAGCGCCATGATGGCTTCGATGTCCTTGGAATCCTCCGCGGTGACGCCCTTGAGGATCTTGATCGCCTCCTCGCTGCGGTCGGCGGCGTCGAGATTGGTGGCGAGCTGGATCTGCGCGTTGCGCTTCAGCGGCGAACTCGCCGGCATGCGCTCGTAAACCTTGATCGCCATCGCCGGCTTCTTCACCGACTCGTAGAGATCGGCGAGCGACAACAGCGCCAGCGGATGGTTGGGGGCCAGATACAGCGAAAGCTGCAGGTAGACCAGCGCGAGATCCTCGCCGCCGCGGCGGGTCAGCGTGGCGCCGATGCCGTAGAGCGCTTCGGCGGCGCCGGTCTGCGGCGAATCGACCAGCGGCGACATCTTCTTGCCGGCCCTGGTCTCGCGCAGATCTTCCAGCACCAGCGGATGGCGCGGCAGCTTCTTGTCGAACGCCTCATAGACCGCGGTTGCCGCCGCGTCGTCCTTGTTGCGGGTCAGCCAGCGCGCATAGTCGTCGGCAACCCGCAGCATGGAATCGTCGAGCTTGTAGGCCCGCTCCAGGCGCACGCCGGCTTCCTTTTCCTTGCCCGCGAGCTCGAGGATCATGCCGGCGTGCAGATCCTTGAAGATCGGATACCATTCGGGTCCGGTGAGCTTGTCGATGTTGGCGACCGCCGCCTTGGCGTCGCCGGCGCCGAAGCTGGCCCAGCCCGACAGCAGCGTCGCGACCAGGTCGGTGATCGGTCCGCGGATCGACTGATTGATGTTGAGCTGCGCGGTCGCATATTTCTTCAGCTTCAGATCGCGCACCCCGATCACCAGCCGCGCGACGCGGTTGGATTTGTCGATGGTCAGGATCCGCTCGGCGAGCTTGACGCCCTCGTCGATGTCGCCGTCCGCGAGCGACGAAATGAAGGCGCGGTCCAGCAGCTCGTTGTTCTTCGGATCGCTGCGAAGCGCCGAGCGATAGAACGCCGCCGCGGAAGCCGCGTCGCGCTCCACGCTGGCGTGCCGGGCGGCGAGGTAGCTGCCCGAGGTCGTCAGCGCTTTCAGATCGTGGCTGGTGGGAAACTGCGCCGAATTGTCGGTGGGATGATCGGGCGTCTGCGCCGAAAGCGAGCCGGGCATTGCCAGCGCGGTGACGGCGAGTGCGGCAAACGTCCAACGATTGATTCGAGTGGAAAGCATCACGGTTCGCCCTAAGCTCCAGGATTTCACGGCAAGAATTTACGGATCGTCTCGAATGCGAACCCGACCGGCGGCATCGAGAGCGCCGACAATGCCGCGTTTGGCGTTCGACCGCAAGGATACGGCATGACGAATCGATTGGCAGGAGCGGCTGGTATGCCGCTAGATGCCTGAAAACGCTCGCACTGTGGCCGTATCGTGGCCGCCGCCGGTACCAGCGCGCCGCGGCTCACGCAATCGTGGTCACATCGCCTCGTAATTGGGTCCGCCGCCGCCTTCCGGCGGAACCCAGGTGATGTTGCCGTTCGGATCCTTCACGTCGCAGGTTTTGCAGTGGACGCAATTCTGGGCGTTGATGACGAAACGCGGACCCGATGCCTCCTCGACCCATTCATAGACGCCGGCCGGACAATACCGGTTGGACGGACCCGCATAGACGTCGTGCTCCGAGGTCTTCTGCAGGTTGATGTCGGCGACCTTCAGATGAACCGGCTGGTCCTCCTCATGGTTGGTATTGGAGAGGAATACCGACGACAGCCGGTCGAAGGTGAGCTTGCCGTCGGGTTTCGGCGGCGCGATCGGCGTATGCGCTTTCGCCGGATCGAGCGTCTTGCGGTCGGGCTTGGCGTGCGACTGGGTTCCGAACAGCGAGAAGCCCAGCGTGTTGCACCACATGTCGATACCGCCGAGGGCGACGCCGACGATGGTGCCGAACTTCGACCACAGCGGCTTGACGTTGCGAACCGGGTACAGATCCTTGCCGACCGCGGACGAGCGCCAGGCATTTTCATATTCGACCAGTTCGTCGTTGGCGCGCCCCGCGGCGAGCGCCGCGTGGAGGTGTTCGGCCGCCAGCATGCCGCTGCCGATGGCGTTGTGCACGCCCTTGATGCGCGGCACGTTGACAAACCCTGCCGCGCAGCCAATCAGCGCGCCGCCCGCGAAAGAGAGACGCGGCACCGACTGATAACCGCCCTCGGTGATGGCGCGCGCGCCATAGGCCAGCCGCTTGCCGCCTTCGAACAGGCCGCTGATCGCGGGATGGGTCTTGAAGCGCTGGAATTCATCGAACGGCGACAGATACGGATCGTCGTAATTGAGATGCACGACAAAGCCGACCGCGACCAAATTGTCGTCATAGTGATAGAGGAACGAGCCGCCGCCGGTCTCGTTGTTCAGCGGCCAGCCGAACGAATGCTGGATCAGGCCTTTCCGGTGCTTTGCAGGATCGACCTGCCAGACCTCCTTCAGGCCGATGCCGAATTTCGGCGGTTCGCTGCTGGCGTCGAGGGAGAATTTCGAAAGCAGCTGTTTGGTCAGGCTGCCGCGCGCCCCTTCGGCGAACAGCGTATATTTGCCGCACAATTCCATGCCGCGGGTATAGGAAGATTTGTGCGAGCCATCCTTGGCGACGCCCATGTCGCCGGTGGCGATGCCGCGCACCGCGCCCTTCTCGTCGTAAAGCACTTCGACGGCGGCAAAGCCCGGATAGATCTCGACCCCGAGCGCCTCGGCCTTCCGCGCCAGCCAGCGGCAGACATTGCCGAGCGAGCCGATATAACAGTGATGATTGTGCATCAGCGGCGGCATCGCGATGGCCGGCAGCGGGATCGCCGTGCCCTTGGTCATCCAGTAGAATTTGTCGGTCTTGACCCGGGTCTTCAGCGGACAATCGGAATCCTCGCGCCAGTCCGGCACAAGCTTGTCGAGCGCCACCGGATCGATCACCGCGCCGGACAGAATGTGCGCGCCGACTTCGGAGCCCTTTTCCACCACGACAATCGTAAGCTCGGGATTGAGCTGCTTCAGCCGGATCGCGGCGGAAAGGCCCGACGGCCCGGCGCCGACGATGACGACGTCGAATTCCATGGACTCGCGCGGCGGCAATTCTTCGGTACTCATGATCTGATCTCAGCCCGGTTGAGAAGGGAGGGTACGGCGAGGTCGTTTGTTTCCGATTTTTTGCTTGAGAACAACCATGGAAATGCCCGGCCGGGCGTTTCGTTGCGGCGCGATCAAGATCATGATCCGATTAGTTAAATCGGATCATGATCTCATCTCTTTGTTTGAGCATGATCTTTTCGGAAAACCGGTTCCCACTTTTCCGGATCATGCTCTAGATTGAACGGATGCCCGTGATAGCCCGCCATGACCCCTGATCCCGCCCCGACCGTTCAGCAATTGCTGGCCTTTTATCTGGAGGCCGGGGTCGACTGCGCGCTGACGGAAGCACCCGTCAACCGGCTGGCCGATCCCGACCTGATTCCGCTGCCCAGCGAAGCCGCGCCACGAAGACCCGTCAGCGCTGCTGTCCCGATTCCGGCCCCGCGCGCGGAAGCGGCGCCGGCGCCGGAGGCTGCGATCGTCTCGGCGCGGGAGGCGGCGCGGACCGCGCCGACGCTCGAGGCGCTGCGCGCGCTGCTGGAGAATTTCGACGGCTGCGCGCTGAAATCGACCGCCACAAGGCTGGTATTTGCCGACGGCAATCCGAAGGCGCGCGTCATGTTCGTCGGCGAGGCGCCCGGTCGGGAGGAAGATATCGAGGGCCTGCCGTTCGTCGGCCGTTCCGGCAAATTGCTCGACCGGATGATCGCGGCGATCGGGCTCGACCGCACCAGCGCCTATATCGCCAACGTGATTCCGTGGCGGCCGCCCGGCAACCGCACCCCGACGCCGCAGGAGACCCAGATCTGCCTGCCGTTCATCCAGCGCCAGATCGAACTGGTCAATCCGGATGTGCTGGTGACGCTCGGCAATCCCTCCACGCAAACCTTGCTGTCGACGCGGGAAGGCATCATGAAGACACGTGGACGCTGGTTCGATTACGACACCGGCACCCGCGTAATCCGCGCCATCGCCACCTTCCATCCGGCCTATCTGCTGCGCTCGCCGTCCTACAAGCGCATGTCGTGGCAGGATTTGCGCGCGATCGCCAAAGCGCTCGCCGCCGGTTGAACATCCGGTTCGAAGTTGGCTTCAGTTCGCGGCCGGCGCCGGCGTTGCCAGCGCCTGCGGCAGCGAATAGCGCTGCGCCAGCAATCGGGCCAGCCATTCGCGTTCGACCTCGCTGGCATTCGGCGCAATGTCGATACGCGTGGCGTCCACATCGACGGTCAGACGGTTACCGGATTCGGTTTCGCGCAGGCGCAGCGATTGCAGTTCCCGCCGATCGAGATCGGCGCGAACGCGCTTTGGAAAGGCGGCGCTCCAGGCATCCCTGGTGTTCTTGTATCGCCAGGATGAATCGAACTGCAGCGGCGGAACTCCGGAATCATAACTCACGCCGTTCCGCTTCAGCTCCAGCGTCTCGGGGACCGACGGGCGGAACGCCCGGTACAGCGTGAACGCCGCGAAAATTCCGCCCAGGGTCCAGGCGGCCAGCCAGAAAACGAGAAAAGCATTGGCCTCTCCCGAAATCACTTTTGAGCCAGCATCCCTGAATCCGATGGTCCACATGCCGAGCCAGAACAGCAGGAACAGTCCGGTGAAGTAACGCGACGCGCCACCGGTATTTGGAATGACGACGGTCGGATCGGCGCCGTCGGTCGCAACTGAAATCTTCGAGCCCGCGGGCGGTTGCCAATCCATGTCGCGCTTCCGGTTCAGATCGTCGAAGGAGAACCGGTCTCCAATATACAGCAAGCATTGTCGCGGCCGGATCTCCGCCGGTTCAACATTCAGGGCGTTTTCGGCCGGACGATGGCCCAGCCGATCCGCAACAGCGGCTGCCGTCCGGTCACGAACCACTCGAACGCCCGCGGCACTTCCGGCACCAGGCCGGGAAATCGCTGCGCGATATCAGGTGGCGGCGTGCCGACCGTATCGGAAGCGCGCCAGACCACGAGGCCGCCGGTTTCGTTGAACTTCGCCAGGCTCACCCATGGCGTCCGTTCCGGCGTTTCGCTGAGAAGATGCGGACGTCCGGCATCCAGCGAGATCAGGGCCGCAAGCTGCGGATCGCCGCTCACCGCCGGCAGCGGCTTGTTGGTGCGCCGCTCAAAACTGTCGCCGAAGAAATTGGCGATCGCGCGCGCGGGCAGCGAGGTCGCTACCTCGCCGCCGCCGGTCCATGGCATGAACAGCGTTGTCGCGAGCACCGCGAGCGCGGGCGCGACGATGGCGGCCGCCCAGACTGAACGCAACAGGCGCTCACGCCGCAAATGAACCAGATCGCCGGTCGCAATTATCACCGCAAGGCCCGACATCAATAGCGCGACGCCCGCCCCGCCGGCGACGTGATCGAGATTGAAAAGACCGGAGATCAGGCTGCCCATCAACGCCGGCGCGATGGCAAAGAAATAGACGAACTCGCGCGCCAGCGGGTCGACCGGCGGCCGGTAGATGATCGGCGCCTCTTCCGGATTGCGGGCAAACCAGGCGGAGTTGAACACCGCCAGCAGCACGATTCCGGAAAGCGCCACCAGCAAGCCGCCGAACAGTGCGGCCCAGTGCAGCGCCCTTGCGCTCAAATCAGCGACCGCCGGCCAATGCGGCAACGCCAGCGCGTCGGCGCGGATCAGCCAGATCAGGTACGGCAGTGCCAGCACGGCGATCACGAGCAGCGCGAACAGCGGATCGAACGACATCAGCATCCGCCGCCCGCGCGGCGTGGCGAGCACAAATCCGACCAGCAGCAGCAACAGGCCGATCGCGGCAGAGGACGTCAGCAGTAGAAGCCCGGCTTCGATCGACCATGCAAACCAGGCATTGCGCCGGTTCTGGCCGATCAATTGCCATGAGTGCAGCAGCAGCAGCGCCCAGAGCGGCCGCGCCAGCACCAGCGGGCCGAACTCCAGCCCGGGCGAGCTGAATATCGTAACCGTCATGGTCAGGAGAACCGCGAGCACGGCCTGCTGTCCGCCGACGATGGCGCGTGCCAGCTGATACAGCGCCAGGAAGGTCGCAACCCCGCAAATTTGCGCCAGGAGATAGACGCCGAACATGTGATTGCCCGCGGCGCGATACGCGATATCGGCGAGCCAGAACGCCAGCGGCGGGCCGAGATCGGTGCCCACCTGGTATTCCCGGCCAAAGGCGAGCACGGTGGCGAGGTCGCCGGGAGGGCTGCGATACAAAAGTAACGCCACGATCAGCCACAGCGCCGCCTGCAGCAGCACCACGAGCCAGACCACCAGCCGCGGCCGGGCGCGGATCAATTCGATAATCAAGGAGGTGAAACGCATCAAAGGTCCGAAATACCAAGGCCGACGCTGTTGATAGAGCGCGTGAGCCCGCGAGGCAACCACGGCGTCTTCGAGCGAAGCCGATAGACCGGAGCTTCGGCGCGACCGTCAGATTTCGGCGGAAATCTCGACGTCGACCTGCGTTTGCATGGTGACGACACCCGGCTCGAATGTCATGGTCAGCTGCTTTTCCCGCGCCGCCACCACGGGAGCGAACAAGCGGCGGTGGTGCACGGACGGTCCGAGCCGGCCGAGCGCCTCGAGATGCTCCGGCACCGCATAGCCCTTGTGGGACTCGAAGCCATAGCCCGGGCAATCCTGCGCCAGCGCGCACATCAGGCGGTCGCGCGTCACCTTGGCGATGATGGATGCCGCCGCGATCGAGACCACCAGCCCGTCGCCGCCGATCACGGCTTCGCAATCGCAATCGGTATCGAGCCGGTCGCGGCCGTCGACGAAGACGTGCCTGGGCATTTCCGGCAGCGCCTGCACCGCGCGCTTGAGCGCCCACAGCGAGGCGCGCAGGATATTGTCGCGATCGATCCTGGCGGGCGAGGCAAACGCGACCGCAAACGAGGCGGTCGCGCAAATCTTCTCGAACAGTTCTTCGCGGCGCTCGGGCGAAAGCCGCTTGGAATCGTCGATGCCTTTGGGGATCCGCTTGGGATCGAGCACTACGGCCGCGGCCACCACCGGACCCGCCAGCGGACCGCGGCCGGCCTCGTCGCAGCCGGCCACCGGCCAGATGCCGCGCTTGATCAGCGCGCGCTCGCGGCGGAAGCCCGGCGGCGCCACCGCAATCACGCCGTTTGGCAGCCTGGCCGGGCCGTCATTTGCTTTATTCCGACTCATGCCGGGGATCGTTGCGCAAACGAAGGTGCCAGCGCAACCGGGAACCCGGCGCAATTCCCGCTATTCGGCGCTTCTCCATCCCCGGGATGGAGAGGGGTTGAGTAGGGCGTGGACTCCATAGCCCGCAGCCAAATTCGGTTTGATGCGAGTTTGACGAGTGCCAGATAGTAGGCTGCGAGCTTGTCAAATCGGGGCGCGATAGGCCGACGCTGCTTGCCTGCTCGCGAGCGGCTTGGCAACCTCCTGCGCGCACTCAATCAGGAGCCGGAGCGCGGGGTTTGGCGTTCGGCCCTTGAGCGTGACGATTCCGATCGGCCACATGTGAACGGGCATTTCGACGGGCAATACCTTGTACGACAGCCGCTTGGCGCTGAAATGCAGCATCGTTGCCGGAAGGAAGCTCAGGAAACGTCCCGTCGCCAGCAAAGCGTTCTGCATCTGAATCGAGTACACAGTCACGTTGGCATGCGGCACTTCCAGCCCGCAAGCGTGAAATGCGTTCGCAATCCAGCCGCCCGGGAAGCTTTCGCGCGGCGGCAGGCACCAACGCTCGTTGATCAATTCAGCAAGACGAATCTTCCGCCGTCGTACCCATGGGTTATTCAATCCGGCAACGACAACACCGGTTTCATGCAGCAGCACTTGCACATCGGTATCGGCGGCTGGCTTAGGAGTTGGCAGACGTCCGATCATTACGTCGATGTCATGGTTGTGCAGATGACGGTTCTGTAGCTCGGGCGGCTCATCCTCAATAATATGGAGCGCGAGATTCGGGTATCGTCGGGAAAGTCGATCGACAATGGCGGGAAGCAAGCCAGCCATCACCGGCTCCGTACTCCCGACGCGCAATTCACCTAGTGTGGGATCGGCCAGCGATTGCAGCTCGCCCACGCTGCTTCTCAAATCATTGCACAACGTGATGCTGCGTCTGAGCAATGCCCGACCGTAGAGGGTAGGCTCAACTCCAAGTCGGCTGCGCTCCAGAAGAGGAAGACCCAGTGTTTGCTCCAGCTCCGCGATCATTTTGGATATGACGGGCTGGGAAATCGCGAGGTATTGAGCCGCTTTGGCCATGCTGCCGCACTTCACGACGCCGATGAAGACATTCAGCTGTCGTAATTTGATGCGTCGACTGATCTGCGATGCGTCTAGCATGCGACCCTTTCCGAAATGGAATAGAAGGATCGGAAATTCGAACTTTTCTTATATAGAGCTGTCGGTCAAGCTGCAATCGGTCACTGGCTCCCGGCTGAGCCTTGGAGCAGCCCATGTCCGCCACATCGAATTTTCGCCTGCCGCGTCGCACGTTCTTGCTTGGAGGCCTTGCAGGACTGTTCATGCCCGGCTCGGCGGGCGCCCAATCGTATCCGTCCAATCTGATTCGAGTTGTCGTCCCGGCGGTTGCCGGCACGCCGCCAGACATCATCAGCCGGATCGTCGCTAACGAACTCGCCGCCAAGGAGGGCTGGCGGCTCATCGTGGAAGATCGCCCAGGTGCATTGCAAACGATCGCAATGAACGATGTGAGCAACCGTCCCGCGGACGGATACTCGCTGCTCGCCATGAGCCTTCCCATAACGGTCTCAAATGCTTTGCTTCCGACGGCTGAGATAAGGCCCGACGTGGATTTCGATCCCGTCATCAAGATCTCGAAATCCTATACCGTACTCGTCACAACTCCTTCTTTGCCGGTCAATTCTCTGCCCGAGCTCGTCGAGCTGCTCAAGAGCAAGCCCGGACAGTTCAACTTCTCATCAGCCGGGTTCGGAACACCTTCACATCTCATTGGCGAGATGTTCGCACTTCAGGCAGGGGTGCGCGCTACCCATGTGCCATATCAGCAGTTTCCTCAGGCCATTGCCGATCTGATGAGCGGGGTCAATCACTACATGTTCGTTACCACGCTGCCGGTCATCGATCTCATCGCAACCGGTAGATTGCGCGCTCTTGCGGTTACGGCTCCGACGCGGATCGCCGCTCTCGAGAACATCCCCTCGGTTGCCGAGGCTGGCTTTCCTGATCTGGCGATCGCCGACTGGATAGGCGTTGCGGTTAAGCGGGGAACTCCCCTAGAGATCACCGCGCAGCTTAACCAAGCCATCAACCGGGTCCTTGCCGAGCCGAAAATTCGCATTGCCCTTGAAAAAATCGGTGCCGAGCCGGTGGGCGGCACCGCTACGGATTTGGGCGATGGAATCCGGGCTGATATTGCCCATTGGGCAAAGGTCATCAAGGACGGCGATATCAAGCTGCCCCAGTGAGAGAGGTGAGGTCCAATTCGCATATAACTCGGGGCAGCAGGCCTCGACTGGAAATTACGCCGCCGCAGATCGTCGGCCCGTTCTATCCGGTGGCACAGCTTCCCGATCTGGCGGCCGACCTCGCGCGTCCGAGCGGTAGCGCCGCGGCAGCGCGGGGCGAACTCATTTGTGTGAGGGGGCATGTGCTTACCGCTTCAGGGGCGCCCGTCGCGCACGCGCGAATCGAGATCTGGCAGGCCAATGCAGCGGGCAAATATCGTCATCCCAGCGACACAAACCCGGCCCCGCTTGATCCTAATTTCAAAGGCTTCGCGTGCCTCACCACGGACGCGTCCGGGCGCTATCAGTTTCGCACAATCAAACCGGGTCGGTATCCGACGCCAGAGGGCGAAATCCGGCCGCCTCACATTCATTTCGCGGTCGAAGGTCGGTTCGACCGCCTGGTAACCCAGCTTTATTTCGCTGGCGAATCAGAAAACCAGACGGACCGGTGGCTCAATTCGGCGCCGCAACCGGAACGGCTGATCGTTACGCTGCAAGCGCCTGCATCGCACCTCGAAAGCCGCCCGTGCCTTGCGCATTTCGACATCGTCCTGCCAAGCGGATAGCCGAATGCGAGTCAGAGGCGCAATGCATCTTCGGTTCCGAGTTGTTACAACGTCATAGGCGGGCCGAATTGGATAATGCCGTTGAGATTGGGTAGATTTACGAGTACGCGCGCTAGAACAAACTCAGCTGCTGTCCGCTGCGCCTGGGCCGGGCGAAATGTTCGGTGGTCAATTTCGAGCGGCGCTTGTTGAGACCGAGCTTCTCGCAGGCGATCTCGAACCGGCGGCCGATCATCCAGGCCATCGGCCCGGTGCCCTTCATCCGCGTTCCCCATTGCGAATCATAGTCGCGCCCGCCGCGCATGTCGCGGATCAGGGTGAAGACATGGCGATAGCGATCGGGATAATTGGCCATCAGCCACTCGCGGAACAGGTCGCGAACTTCCAGTGGCAGCCGCAGCAGCACATAGCTCGCCTCCTTGACCCCGGCATGCGCCGCCGCATCGAGAATGCGCTCGATCTCGGCATCGTTCAGCGCAGGGATCACGGGGGCGACCATCACCGTGGTCGGAATTCCGGCCTCAGCGAGTTGGCGCAGCGTCTCGAGCCGCCGCGTCGGCGTCGAAGCGCGCGGCTCCATGGTGCGCGCCAGTTTTGGATCGAGCGTCGTCACCGAAATCGCCACTTTTGCCAGATTCCGCTTCGCCATCCGCGACAAAATATCGATGTCGCGCGCAACCAGCGCCGACTTGGTCACGATGCCGACCGGATGCGAGGTGCGATCCAACACCTCCAGAATGCCGCGCATGATCTTGCGCTCGCGCTCGATCGGCTGATAGGGATCGGTGTTGGTGCCGATCGCGATCATGCGCGGTTCGTAGTCCTGCGCCGCCAGTTCCTTTTCCAGCAGCTGCGGCGCGTCGGGCTTTGCAAACAGTTTCGATTCGAAGTCGAGGCCCGGCGACAGGCCGAGAAAGGCGTGCGTCGGCCGCGCGAAACAGTAGACGCAGCCGTGCTCGCAGCCCCGATAGGGATTGATCGAACGGTCGAAGCCGATATCGGGCGATTCGTTGCGGGTGATGACTTTTCGCGCGGTGTCGAGCGCTACCGTTGTCTTGAACGGCGGCAGGTCGTCGAGGCTCTGCCAGCCGTCGTCGAAGGCTGTGCGCGCCTCGGCCTCGAAGCGGCCGCTGGCATTGGATTGCGCGCCGCGGCCGCGCCGCCGCTCGCGCTCGATTGCGACCGCAAGTTCGGGAAAAGGCGAAGGCGCACCCGCCGGTTCGGAGGGCGCCGTGACCGGCGGGTGCTTGAGGGCATGAGAGGATGCTCGGCTCATGAGGAGAACATAGCACGCCTAGAGAACAAATCAAGAACAATAGCTCGCCGTCCACACCGCACGGCACCTTCTTCTGTTCACCAGGTAACTCCCGCATGCCGTAAAAAGCTGCGCCTGGCGGGCTGTTTTGAGTGTGACAAGGTGATAACAGTGCGGCGTTTTTCCCTGTCCGAGCCAACCAAGCCCCCTTCATGCTGAGTGTCATTATTCCCACCGAAGGCCTCGAGGCACCCGCCGTCGCCACGCTGGCGGCGCTGGTGCCGGCCGCCGCCGCCGGCGTGGTGCGCGAGGTCCTGCTGGTCGACCGGGCCGGCACCGGCGTGATCGAACGGGTCGCCGATGTCGCCGGCTGCCGCTTCCTGCCGTTTCAGGGTACCCGCGCGGCGGCGCTGGCGGCCGGAGCCCGCCAGGCACGCTCGCCCTGGCTGATGTTCCTGCATGCCGGCGCCGTGCTGGACTCCGGCTGGATCGAGGAAACCGCGCAGTTCATCGAGCGTGTCGCGAGCAGCGGACACCCTCGCGCCGGCATCTTCCGCTACGCCCGCTCACCCTACGCGGAAGGAGGCCTGCGCGATGGCCTGAAATTCGTCGCGCGGATGATTGCGGGCCCATCGGCGGACCAGGGGCTGTTGATCGCCCGCGACCATTACGAGCGGCTCGGCGGCTATGCGCCGGACGTCCGCCGTTCCGAGGCGAGACTGCTGCGGCAGCTCGGCCGTTCCTCGCGCACCCTGCTACGCAGCCGGATCATCGTGGCCTGAGGGCACCAAAAGATACTTGCCAAAGTCAAATGATTGTTTGACAGTGGCAACTATCCGGGGTGTGCCATGCCCGAGCAGGATTCCGACCACCAGATTTCAGCGGTGCGGGCGTTCAACCGCTTCTACACCCGCAAGCTCGGCGTACTCGACCAGCACCTTTTGCAAAGCCCGTTTTCGCTGAGCGAGGCGCGGGTGCTGTACGAACTCGCCAACCGGGAAGACCCGGCGGCCAAGGAGATCGGGATCGAGCTTGGGCTCGATCCCGGCTACCTCAGCCGGATCGTCCAGAAGTTCGATGAGGACGGGCTGATCACCCGCAAACCGCTGGCCGCGGACCGGCGGCAATTCCGGCTCGGCCTGACCGCCCGGGGGCGCCAGGCCTTCGCAAAACTCGAACGCAGCTCGCACGACGAGGTGGCGGCGATGCTCGCCGGCCTGCCGGGCGGCGAACGCCGGCGCCTGGTCCAGGCGATGACTGCGATCGAACGGCTGCTCGGCGCATCCGGCGCTTCACCGGAGCCGGCGATCCTGCGCGGCCACCGCGCCGGCGACATGGGATGGGTGGTGCAGAGCCATGGCGCGCTCTACGCCAGCGAATACGGCTTCGACTCCGCGTTCGAAGCGCTGGTGGCGGAGATCGTGGCGAAGTTTCTCGGCTCATTCGATGCTTCGCGGGAACGCTGCTGGATCGCCGAGATCGACGGCGCCCAGGTCGGCTCGGTGTTTCTGGTCAGGCACACTGACGATGTCGCGAAATTGCGGTTGCTGCTGGTCGATCCGGCCGGGCGCGGACAAGGACTGGGCCAGCGGCTGGTCACTGAGTGCATCGCGTTCGCGCGGACGTGCGGCTATCGCAAGATCAAGCTGTGGACCCAAAGCATTCTGGTCGCCGCGCGAAAGATCTATCAGGATTCCGGCTTCGTAAAGGTAGCGAGCGAGCCGCACCGCAGTTTCGGCCAAAACCTCATTGGCGAGACGTGGGAGCGCGAGTTGTAATTTGTTCCGTCATTCCGGGGCGATGCGAAGCATCGAACCCGGAATCTCGAGATTCTCAGATGTGCAGTTGCACATCGTAGTTCGCGTCTTCGACGCGCCCCGGAATGACAAGTCAGGCCGATGCGCCCTTCGCCTTCGGGCGCCGCAGATGCTCGTCCAGCCGCGGCATGATCTCGACGAAATTGCAGGGCCGCGTGCGGTAATCGAGCTGGGCTGCCAAAATACCGTCCCACGCGTCGCGGCAGGCGCCCGGCGATCCCGGCAGGCAGAAGATGAAGGTGGCGCCGGCGACACCGGCGGTGGCCCGGCTCTGGATCGTCGAGGTGCCGATCTTGGCGTGGCTCAGCACGTGGAACGCGATCGAGAAGCCGTCCATGCGCTTTTCGAACAGCGGCTCGATTGCCTCCGGCGTCACATCGCGGCCGGTAAAACCGGTGCCGCCGGTGGTGATGATGACGTCGACGCCCTCGTCCGCGATCCAGCGCCTGACGATGACGCGGATCGCGTCGACGTCGTCGACGGTGATCTCGCGCGCCGCCAGTTTGTGACCCGCGGCCGTGAGCCGATCCGCCAGCGTCATTCCGGATTTGTCATCCGCAAGCGAGCGCGTGTCGGAAATCGTCAGCACCGCGATATTGAGCGGGATGAATTTCTTCGACTCGTCGATGGAAGACATATCGAATCCTACAAACTCCCCGCCCCGAACGTGTTGCACGACTGCACCGTGCCCTGCTGGTAGCCGGTCATGAACCATCGCTTGCGCTGTTCCGCCGAACCATGGGTGAACGAGTCCGGCACCACCCGCCCCGTCGCCTGCCGCTGCAGCGTATCGTCGCCGATCGCAGACGCGGTCTGCAATGCGCCATCGATATCGCCGGCCTCGATGAAGCCCGGGCGCTTCTTCGCCTCATGGTTGACCCAAACGCCCGACAGGCAATCAGCCTGCAGCTCGACCCTGACCTGCAAGGCATTGGCCTGGGCCTTGCTGCCGGCCTGCTGTTGCTCGGCCGTCACCCGCGGCAGGATGCCGAGCAGGTTCTGGACATGATGTCCGGCCTCATGGGCGATGATGTAGGCCGCGGTGAATTTGCAGGCGCTGCCTGAACAGCCGTGAAACCGGGTCTCGACCTCGCGGAAGAATCCGGTATCGAGAAAGATCCGCCTTTCGGGCGGGCAATAGAACGGTCCCATCGCCGACTGCGCCATGCCGCAGCGCCCGCCATTGGTAGCGTTGCGGAACAGCACGATTTTCGGTCCGGTATAGGTCTGCCCCGAGGCCTGGAAGATTTCGCCCCAGCGATCGTCGATCTCGCCGAGGATGCCGGAAATCATGCTGCCCATCTCGTCGGTCGGCGCACCGGTCTTGACCTGGCCCGATCGGCGATCGGTCTGATAGCTCGGCGCCTGGCTGCCGCCGCCGGTGAGAATTTCCGCGCCGCCGATCAGGATGCGCGGATCGATGCCGAACGCGTAGCCGACAAGGCCCAGCACAATGATGGTGCCGATGCCGAGCCCGCCGCCGCCCATCGGCAGGCCGATGCCGCCGCCTCCCATGCCGCCGCCGCTGTCATCGCGACGGTCTTCGATGTCGTCGCTGCGGCGGAAGTCATCGTAACGCATGGCGGCTTTTCCTCATTCCAGTCTGTCGCAGCGCGCTCGCGGCAGCGACCCCGCGGATAGCTAAAATTTCTGTTCCGTTAATCAATAGCCCGCCCGGCAAAAATTGCCTAGCGTGAAAGAACTGCCCAGTTAAGTCGATTTTTACTTTGCCTCGTCAATGTATCGCCAGTCGGTTGTTTGGTCCCGCGTCGCCGACAGCGTCGCCTGAGTCAGAGTATTTGAGTCATGGTTGTGTCGCGTCGCGGGGCGTCTGCAAAGGCGCCCCGCACTAAATTTGAGTCCCCGTCGAACAGCCAAATCATCGTCGGCGATTGCGTCGCCGAGATGTCGAAATTGCCGGCCGGCTCGGTCGACCTGGTGTTCGCGGACCCGCCCTATAATCTGCAGCTCAAGGGCGATCTCAAGCGTCCCGACGAATCCCACGTCGACGCCGTCAATAACGACTGGGACAAGTTTTCTTCCTTCGCCGCCTATGACGACTTCACCCGCGCCTGGCTGCTGGCCTGCCGCCGCGTCATGAAACCGTCGGCGACCTTGTGGGTGATCGGCTCCTACCACAATATTTTCCGCGTCGGCGCCATCATGCAGGACCTGGGCTTCTGGGTTCTCAACGACATCGTCTGGCGCAAGACCAATCCGATGCCGAATTTCCGCGGCCGCCGCTTCACCAATGCCCACGAGACCATGATCTGGGCCGCGCGCGACGAAAAGGCGAAAGGCTACACGTTCAACTACGAAGCGCTGAAGGCGGCCAACGAGGACGTGCAGGCGCGTTCCGACTGGCTGATCCCGCTCTGCACCGGCGAGGAGCGGCTCAAAGGCACCGACGGCAAGAAGGTCCATCCCACGCAGAAGCCCGAAGGGCTGCTGGCGCGCGTCCTGCTGTCGTCGTCAAAGCCCGGGGACCTCGTGATCGATCCGTTCAACGGCACCGGCACCACCGGTGCTGTGGCAAAACGCCTCGGCCGCCGCTACATCGGTTTCGAGCGCGACCCGACCTATGCTGAAGCCGCGCAAGCGCGCATCGCCGCGATCGAACCGCTGCCGGAAGCCACGCTGGCGCCCTTCATGACCGCGCGCGATGCGCCCCGCGTCGCGTTCGCCGAGTTGATCGAGCGCGGCATGATTTCGCCCGGCACCCGGCTGGTCGATGCGAAAAAGCGCCACGGCGCGCTGGTTCGTGCCGACGGCGCCATCATGCTCGGCGACAAGGTCGGCTCGATCCACCGCATCGGCGCGGTGGCTCAAGGCGCCGGCGCCTGCAACGGCTGGACCTTCTGGCATGTCGAGACCAACAAGGGCCTGCGTTTGATCGACGAACTGCGCGCCGAAATCCGTTCCGGGATGGCGGCGGGCTAGCCTTCAACGCGCGCAACTGCGCCATTTTACCGACGGCTCCCAACCATTGTGTCGAGGAATTCGCGGAGGTCGACCAGCGATTGGTCCGCGGCCGCCTGGTTATATTCGAGATGATATCCGAGGTAGTCCATCGGGGTATTGAATTCGGGTTCATCGAACGCGTGATACGCGTTGGGGTAGACAACGAGCCGGACGGCGGCGCCCTCTCCGGGGGTCCGGGACGAGCCAAAATCGCCGCCGCGGCCGTCCACCATGTCGCGGCAGCCCGGGGTCGACGGGTCGCGTTCGCCGATCAGAATGAGCGCGGGCGCCGCCATGATGCCCTTGAGCCCGTAGCAGACGGGATAAAACGCGACCGCCGCCCGGAACCTGTTCTCGTAGATCTGCTCGATCGCGCCACGCTCAACCGAATAAAGCGCCAGTGAGCCGCCCTGCTGAAGCCCTATGACGACCACCCGCCCGGCGTCGACGAAGGGTTGTCGAGCCAGGAAATTGAGGCCCCGGTAGGCGTCAAAGTCCTGAAGCGGGGGAAAATTCCTGACGCTGCAAATGTCGTCTTTTCTGTCGATCGTCAGCGTAACGAAACCCCATGACGCCAATCGCCGTCCCCAATTCTGATCAAGCCGCTCGGCAGCTCCGCCGCAACCGTGCAGCAGAACGATAGCCGGGTGACGCCCGGCCGCATCGGGACGCCTGAGATAGCCTTTCAGAATGACGGGCTTCGGGGTGAACGGAAGATCGCCCTCAAATTCGATCAGCTTCGCCGCAGGTGCGGGCAATTGATCGGCGGAGCAAGCGCAACTTTGAACGCAACTGAAGAACGCGAAACCACAGATTTTCAACAGCCGAGTCGGTCGAAGGATGGACATGTCACGTCCTTTCGTCGCTCTCACCCTGTCGCTCAATAGGGCCCTAATTCTTGTCGACCGCTACGAACCCGCTTGCCTTCAGCACGGCGGCAGCGGCGGGGGATGATATGAAGTTAATGAGGGCCGTGGCGGCGTCCGGCGCCTTGCTGGTCGTGACGATTCCGGCTGCCATCACCGTGGTGTTCTGAATCTCGGCGGGCAGCGGACCGGCAAGATCGACGCCGGGCGAGATGACAATCTCGGTGATCTGGCCGATTTGCATCTCGACGTCGCCTTTCGCAACGCCGAGGAAGACGTTTTCGGGAACATCGCCCTCCGACCTGTCAAGTCTGAGTTTTGGCTTCAAGTCTTGCGCAAGGCCAAGCCGCTCGAGCAATCCGGCGGTATAAATGCCGGATGTCGAACCTGTTACCGGATCGCGGTAGCCGATCGACCGGGCCGCGAGCAGGGTTCGCTTGAACGCTTCGACATTGCCGATATCCGGTTTGGGCGCTCCTTTGCGGACGGCCACGCCGAGCGCGATTCCCGCGATATCGACCAGGCTCCCTGGGACAACCTTGCCGTTGCTTTCGAGCTTTTGCAGCTGCGATCTGGATACGATGACCACATCCGCGGCATCGTTCTTCTGAATCCGGCCGACAATGGCGCCCGCCGGACCATATTCAATGGTTGCCGTGTTGCCGGACGACTTTTGAAAGTCCGCAAGCAGCTGGGAGAATGCGGCCTTCATTGAGCCGGACGACAGAACCCTGACTACGGCGGCCTCCGCGGTACCACAGGTGCGCATCGCCGCCATCAAGGCAAAGCCGGCTATCGCGATCCTTGGATACCTCATGAGCGCCTCCCAGCCGTTCCCGGTTCGGTTCGCATGAGGATAGCAGGCCCATCGCGGATATGAATGATTCCCTTGGGGGCCGGTCAACGAATAACGCCTGGCGCTTGCCCCGACGCGGTTCAATCGTTGCGATGAGCCCGCCCGGTGGGCTAGCCTCGGCGGAAAGCAAGACCGGGAGGAAAGCATGGGTCGGAAGATAGCCATCGTCGGAGCGGGCGCCGTTGGCGGATATGCCGGTGCGCACATGGTGCAGGCCGGCGAGGACGTGACGTTCATCGATCCATGGCCCGAGCATGTCGAGCACATGAGAAAGGGTGGCCTGCGCGTCACCCACGCCCGGGACGTGCCGGAATTCACCGTCCCCGTGCGCGCGCTGCACGTCACCGATGCGCAGCAGCTCGCCAAGGAGGCGCCGGTCGACATCGCCTTCGTCTGCATGAAGTCCTATGACACCGCTTGGGCCACCATGATGATCCGGCAGTACCTGGCGCCGGACGGTTATGTCGTGTCGCTGCAGAACTGCATGAATGAGGAGACCATCGCCGGCATCGTCGGCTGGGGCAAGACGCTCGGCTGCATCGCGAGCAGCATCACGGTCAACCTGCCCGAGCCCGGCCACATCCACCGCGGCGCCGGCAAGGGCGGCGCGGCGCACACGGTATTTCGCACCGGCGAAGTGCACGGCCGCATCACGCAACGGGCGGAAGAAATCTGCCGCCTGGTCGGCTATGCCGACAGCGCCAAGGTCACCGGCAATCTATGGGGCGAGCGCTGGTCGAAACTGGTCGCCAACGTCATGGGCAACGGCCTCTCCGCCTGTACTGGTCTTCCCGGCGGAGCGATGCTGCAAAGCGAACCGATCCGCCGCTTCTCCACCCGGCTCGGCAGCGAAGCCATCCGCGTTGGCCAGGCGCACGGCTATCAACTGGAGGAGATCCTGCATTTGCCGCCCGAGACGATTGCGCGTGCCGGCGAAGGCGACGAGGCGGCGATGGGTGCCTGCGACGAGCAGCGCTTCAAGGACGGCAAGAAGACCTCCTCAGAGCAGCGGCCCTCGATGGGCCAGGACATGCAGAAGGGCCGGCGCACGGAAATCGAATTCCTCAACGGCTTTGTGGTTCGCGAGGGCGAGAAGGTCGGCCTCTCCTGCCACGCCAATGCCGTGCTGACCGACATCGTCAAGCGCGTGGAACGCAACGAGTTGAGCCCGGATCCGCGGCACATCACCGAGCTGCGGCTGAACTGAGCCGGCTTCGCGCGAATGCGATCGTCGGCTCCGGTGAAGGGCGGCGTTGTGGGACAAGGAGGCATAATCGTGAGCATTCCGATCAGGCACGTCCGGGAACGACAGCTGGCTTTCGGGTATCTGCCTGTTTTGCTTCTGCTGAGCGGTTGTGGCGGGACAGAACCTGAGTGCGATTCCCTGGATACGCGCCATTCAGTGATCAAAATCGTATCAGACGACAGTAATAATGCGCTCGTCAACTACGCTGCCAAAAATTCGAGTGCGGTTGAGGCAAGGCTGAGCAAGACAAATTCAGAAGCTGAAAGATCAGCGATTCTGGAAAAGGCCAGACAAGGTGCCGCATACAGGCTGGACGATACGATTCGCACGAATTCGACAAACAAGGCCAAGCGAACCGTTACTTGCAGCGGGTTACTGTATGCGACCGTTGAGGATGCGACCGCGCAAAAACAGGTGGATTTCAAGGTAGAACAATCGGCGGATGGGAATGTTTCGGTTTCGGTCAGTCCGTTTCAATTTTGAGCCATTGCATGGATGTGGTGCCTATCCCGGGGGGGCGCGCGACGGCGCCGGCGACGAGCTGCCGTGACTGAAGGACGAAGCTGCGCTAGCTTCCCGACATAAAACGAACCCGACACAAAACAAACAAGGGAAACGCCAAAGTGTACGATACGATCATTGTGGGTGGCGGCTCGGCGGGCTCGGTGCTGGCCCACCGACTCTCCGCCAGAAGCGCGAACAAGGTCCTGCTCTGCGAGGCGGGTCAGGACACGCCACCCGGCCACGAGCCGCCGGAGATTCGCGACAGCTATTCCGGCACCGCGTATTTCGATCCGCGCTTCCACTGGACCGAGCTCAAGGTGACGACCCAAATCGTCAGTCACAACAACCCGGAGGCGGATCGCCCGCCGCTACGCAAATACGAGCAGGCGCGCGTGCTGGGCGGCGGGTCCTCGATCAACGGCCAGATGGCCAACCGCGGGGCACCTACCGACTACGACGAATGGGAGGCGCGCGGCGCCGCGGGCTGGGGCTGGAAAGACGTGCTGCCCTACTTCAAGAAGGTCGAGCGCGACCTCGATTTCGACGGACCGTTGCACGGCAAGCAAGGCCGCATCCCGGTCCGGCGCATCCCGCAGGCGCACTGGACGGCGCACGCGCAAGCCGTCGCCGAGGCCTGCAAGCTCGCCGGCTACACGTTCCTGCCCGACCAGAACGGCGAGTTCGTCGAAGGCTACTTCCCGGTGACGCACTCCAACCGCGACGAGCAACGCGTCTCGGCGGCGATGGGCTATCTCGATCGCGACACGCGCGGCCGCGCCAGTCTGACGATCTCGACCGACACCCAGGTCAAGGAGCTGCTGTTCGAGGGCACGCGCTGCGTCGGCGTCAAGGCGCAGGTCGGCGGCCGCGAACAGGAGTTCCGCGGCCGCGAGGTGGTGCTGTCATGCGGCGCGATCCATTCGCCGGCGCATCTGTTGCGCGCCGGCATCGGCCCGGTCGGGCATCTCAAGGAGATGGGCATTCCGGTCCTGATGGGCCTCGAGGGTGTCGGCCAGCGCCTGATGGATCATCCCTCGATCGCGCTGTCATCCTTTCTCCGCCGCGGCGCGCGCATGAACGGACACACCAGGCGCCACGTCCAGGTCGGCTTGCGTTACTCCTCAGGGCTATCAGGCGTGCCAAAGGGCGACATGTTCGTCGCCGTACTCTCCAAGTCGGCCTGGCATGCGGTCGGCGCGCAGATCGGCTCGCTGCTCACCTTCGTCAACAAGACCTATTCCGAGGCCGGCCAGGTCAAGCTCGCCTCGCGCGACCCGCTGAAGGAGCCGATCGTCGAGTTCAACCTGTTGTCCGACCGGCGCGACCTCGACCGCCTGATCAGCGGCTTTCGCAAGATGGCGGGCTTGCAGATGAGCGCGCCGCTGATGGCGGTAACCGACAAGCCGTTCCCGGCCTCCTACTCCGACCGCGTGCGCAAGATCGGCGTGGTCAACGCCAGGAACAGGATCCTGACCGCGATTGCCGCCGCGCTGATGGACGGGCCGGCGGCGCTGCGCCATTACATGATCGACACCTTCGTCGTCGAGGGATTCACCTTCGACCAGGTCATGCACGACGAGGAAGCGATGGAAGCCTTCGTGCGCAAGGCGGCGATCGGCGTGTGGCATGCCTCGTGCTCTTGCCGGATGGGCCGGCCGGACGATCCGATGGCGGTTGTCGATACCGAGGGCCGGGTCAAGGGGGTGCAGGGTCTGCGCGTGGTCGATGCCTCGATCTTCCCGGTGGTGCCGTGCGCCAACACCAATTTCCCGACCCTGATGGCGGCGGAAAAAATAGCTGAAGCCATGCAGTGAGCGGCGTCGAGACCGGCATGCGCGGCTAGAGCGGGATGAGTTTAGGTTGGTGCGACAGCGGCGATCCATCGTTTCTCCCTCTCCCCGCTCTTTGCGGGGAGAGGGTTGGGGTAAGGGGCTCTCTCAACAGCGGGACTCGCGGAGAGTCCCCCTCACCCGGCGCTTTGCGATAGCCGAAGCTCTGCTTCGGCGTTCTTCTTAAGAACGGCCGCCGAAGGCGGCCTATGCTCTCCCCGCACGCGGGGCGAGGTGGATCGGAGTCCTTTGCCGATTCAACCTAACGTCATCATGCTTTAGATGCCGTGGCGCGCCATAACCGGATGCTGCTGGCCGACGACGGTCGACGCGGCCGAAGACCGGCTAATTACCGTTACGTCGCTGCGATGGCGCGGGAGATAATCCTCGACCGAGTAGACGACGCAAAGCGCGAGGCTGGCCCAGACCGCCGCGCTGAAATAAAGCGACATCCAGGCAATCTCGTCCTTCCACTCGGCAAGGTCGTGGTTCACGACCCAGCGCGTGCACACGTCGCGAAAACCCTCGAGAGGACTGAGAAGCCGGCTGCCGTCGCCGACCTCGGTCCGCCATCGGCCCAGATACATCGGGACGTCGACGGTCATGAGAAACGCCAGATAGCTGGCGATCCCGATGATCGTGAACACGAGGACCGCGCGCACCTCGCCATCGAACTCCGGCAGCAACCGGCAAAGGCCGATCCCGACGATGAAGAAGGCTATGGCCCATATCGAATTTTCGATGGCGTTGCCGAGATAGTGGGTGGTCAAAACCGCGTACCATGAGAAGCATTCGGCGATCAGGATCAGCGGCACGATCACCCAGGCGGCGTTCAGGGTTGTGTCGGCTCCCGTCATCGTGCCGAGCTGGTACAGGATAATCGCCCACTGCGCGGCGAAGCAGATCTCGGCCACGGTTGCTACCGACCGGCCGACGACCACACTCGACAGCCAGGTGTCGAACAGGCAGATGCGCTGAACATCCGCGCGCGGCAGGAACGACCGGAAGGCGCAGCCAAAGACATAGGCCGCGCAAAGCAGCAGCATGACCTCGATGCCGGGCGTGCCGCCGGAACTGGCGGCCGGCGGTTGGAGCTGACGGTACAGCAAGAACCAGATCCCGATATTCACGCCGCTGACCAGGATCAACACACCCCACCACCAGGCCAGAGGATTCGACCAGGCCAGGGAAGTCGACCGCGCCCGCCATTCCAAACTCATGCACCGCTCCGGGTGTAATCGAAATTTCATTTACCCGTAGCAATTCTGTCATGAAAAGTAACGAATCACGACAAGAAAATGCGTTGGACGGGTGCGTGCGGGGGATGGCCGGGCGATGATGGCGGCGAAAAAGGTCGCTGAAACAATGCCGTAAGCTGCCGAGGATCACGCAGAGCCCCGCGCGCGGTGATCGCAGGGCGAAACGATCGCCGAAAGCTCGGGCCGATCTAGGCGTCAATGAAGTCGAACGTATCATTCCAGCGCACCACGCGAGCGGTCGACGGCGAGGGAAAGTGCGCCGTGCACATCAGCGTCGAGGTATCGCAGAAGCGGCCGAACAATTCCCGCCTCGATACTCCCGCCTGCGCGGAGTCGTAGTCCGACATCATGCCGAGCTCGGGATAGCGGGCCTGCAGCGGCGAGTGGATCATGTCGCCGGTGATGACGGCATCGGCCCCACGCTTGCCGACCTGCACCGAATAATGGTCGATGGTGTGGCCGGGCGTCGGGATCAGCGTCACCAGGTCGTTGAAGGCATGCGCGCTCTTGACAATATCGACGCGATTGGCGGCCATAATCGGGAGCACCGAATCGGTGATCCAAGGACACGCCGCCGGGTCGTCCTGCTGGCGCTTGGTCCAGTACGCAAGTTCGCGGTCGGCGAACACGTAGCGCGCCTTCGGAAACGTCGGCACCCACCGGCCGTTCTCGAGCCGCGTGTTCCAGCCGACATGGTCGGTGTGCAGATGCGTGCACATGACGAAATCGATGTCGTTGACGCCGAATCCGCTTGCCGCGAGATTCTTCTCGTAGCGATCGGAATTCATCATGTTCCAGAAGCTGCGCGTCGGGCGCGGCTTGTGGTTGCCGACGCAGCTGTCGATCATGATGGTGTGGTGCGGCGTCTTCACGATGTAGCTCTGGATGCAGAGCATCAGCTGATCCCTGGCATCGATGAACCTGGGCTGCAGCCAGCTGCGGTTCTCGTCGAGAAGCTCTCTCGTCATGGTCGGGAAGAATTGCATGGCCTCGAAGAACGGGCCCTCCTGCTCGACGATGCGGTGGATCGTGGTGCTGCCGATTTCGATTCTGGCGGGCAAGATGGCCTCCGTCTTTGTGTCAATCAAGGGCTACGAGATTGGGGCGTGGACTGTGCAGCTCTGCTCAGCAGCTCCATTGAAATCCGTCGACCACGAAATGCTGGCCGGTCATGTACATATGCGCCTCGACGGCCAGATAGCGCACGATGCTGGCGACGTCCTCGGGCGTACCGACCCGGCCCAGGGCAATTCCGGCGGTCAGCTGAGCCTCCCGCTCGCCGAGCAGACCGCGCAAGAGGTCGGTCGCGATCACGCCCGGGCAGATCGCATTGACGGACACTTTCGGCCCGAGCTCTTTTGCCAGCGACCGGGTGAGGCCCAAAATTCCGGCCTTGGCCGCCGCATAGGCATGCTTGCTGACAGCGCTGGTCACGCCGCCCGACAGCGCATTGATCGATGAGATCGAGATGATCCGCCCGCCTGTATCCTGCTTCAGCATGATCGGCGCGGCGGCACGAATGAAGTTGAAGCAGCTCTTGAGGTTCACCGCGATCGTGCGGTCAAACTCGGCCTCGCTGATCTCGAGGATCGGTTTCGGGTTCGGCGCGCCCGCATTGTTCAGGAGCACGTCGAGCTGTTCCCATTTCGCGTTGATCTGTTCGACGATCGCATGCGCGCGGGCAAAATCGCTCACATCGGCCTGGAAGGTCAGCGTGCGGCTGCCGCGCGCCTCGATATCGCGCGCGGTCGCTGCCATCTCTTTCTCCAGGAGATCGACCAGGGCGATGTCGAAGCCGGAATCGGCAAGCGCCAGCGCACAGGCGCGGCCGATGCCGCGCGCGCCGCCGGTGACGAGGGCCGTCTTTGCCATGTGCGAGACTTTCCCTTAGATCATGATGCGATTAAGTGGAATCGCATCATGATCTCATCTCTTAGTTTGAGCATGATCTTTTCGGAAAACCGGTTCCCACTTTTCCGGATCATGCTTTAGCCAGCGCCGTGCTCGCGGGCGTAACGGACCACGTCGGCATGGGTTGCGCACCAGACGTCGCCCTTCGCCTTCGCAAGCCGGATCAGCTCCTCGATGATCCAGAGCCGCGAACGATAGCCGATCATGTGCGGATGGCAGGTGAGCTGGAAGACGCCGCCCTCCTCATAGGCAGCCTCGAACTCGCGCCTGAACACATCGAACACATCCGAAGGCGGTGTGTAGGGACGCAGGCCCTGGAAGCGATGCATCATGAAATAGACCGCGTCGTCGCGGATCCATTCCACGGGAAATTCGATCACGCCGGTCGGCTCGCCGTCGAGTAGCAGCTCGTAGCAATCGACATCGGCCATCAGCGAGGAATCGTAGAGCAGGTCGGCTTCCTTGGTGATGCGCAGCGTGTGCGGCGAGAAATCCCAGGACGCGGTCCGCGCGCCGACCGGCCGCACCTTGGTCGTCTTCTCCAGCACGTCGGCCGCGCGCATCATCAAATCCTTCTCGGCCTCATAGGGAAGCACCGAGTTCAGCTCGTGGATCCATGAGTGGATACCAATCTCATGCCCTTCGGCGATGATGCGCCGCTGCTCGTCCGGATAGAGCAGCGCGCACACGGCCGGCACATAGAAGGTCGCCGGCACTGAATGTTTCGCAAGCAATCTCAGGATATTCGGGACGCCGACACGATTGCCATACTGTCCCCACGCCATGCGCCCGATCGACTTGCCGCCGTCGCGCAGCTCATTGGTCTCATGATCGGAATCGAACGACAGCGCAAACGCGCATCGCGCGCCGCCCTTCCAGGTCTTGGGCCGATAGGTCTTGCCGGCGCGGACCTGGTTGACCAGCCCGCGCCAATGTTTTTCCGGCCATTGCCAGGGTTCGAGCTTTGACGTCTCGTTCATGTTGGTCCTCCCGAATGGTTTGTTACAGCGGGCCGCCGGTGACGGGTATCGTCTGCCCCGTGATCCACGAGGCGTAGTCGGAGGCCAGAAACGTCACCGCATGGGCGATGTCCTGCGGCGCACCCTTGCGCCGCATCGCGATGGTGTTGACGAAATTGTCGCGGAAGGCGGCCGGCCAGTTGTTCCACTGCCGCTCGTAATCGGGGCTGGTCGCCATGAAGCCGGGCGCAACCGTATTCACGGTGATGCCGAACGGCCCGAGCTCCTGGGCAAGTTGTTTGACCAGACCGATTTGTCCGTGCTTGGCGGCGGGATAGCTCTGGATGCCGGTGAGGCTCGTGGCAAGGCCGGCGCGGCTCGAAATGGTTACGATGCGCCCCGTGCCTTTTGTCTTCATCCCGGGCGCGACAGCCTTGATGAACAGGAACGCACCCTTGAGGTTGGCATCGACGATGGCGTCGAAATCGTCCGCGCTCACCTCTTCCAGCGGCCGGGGCCTTTGGCCGCGCACGCCGCCCGCGACATAGACGAGGATATCGGCGCCGCCGGCTGTGCGCACGACCTCGGCAATGGAGGCCTCGTTGGTGACGTCGACCTTGGCGGCGACGATCTCGCCGCCGCCGTCGACGCGGCCGGCAAGGGCTCCAAGATCATCGACCAGCAAGTCGCAGGCGATGACACGCGCGCCGTCATTTGCCAGCGATCGCACGATGGTCTGGCCGATGCCGCGCGCGGCTCCGGCCACGATCGCGGTGCGTCCATCGAACCGGATGAGCATGGACTACTCGTTCGCTTACTCAGCTCAGTTTTGTCCCAGCGGTTTCCTTCAGGCTCCAGATCACGGCAAGCGAAACCACCGCTGAAGGCAACAGATAGAGATAGGTCG
>DATNMT010000675.1:0-3180 GCA_035602495.1 Bradyrhizobium sp. | reverse complement strand
GCTTTACCCCCAAGAACCGACATCGTCAGTTAGACCGATCACGTCGGAAGAGTGCCAAAAGCGGGCGTCGCCCGACAGGCTGCACTCAAAGCGCTTGCCCTAGCCTGAGCAGCAAGCGTCATCAGCTTTAACGCCGAGCCTCGTGGCCCGTGTGCCGAAAACTTAAACCCGGGGTTAGTGATGGTGAAGCCATTGTGCGAGCGAATGCCGCAAACTGCTACTGAGCCAGGTTCCGAAATGATAAGCTCTCTGCTCATGCCTTATCGGTTACGAGAGGCTATTTGCGGATGAATGACCACTTCGCGCCAGAAGCGGCCGTCCGCAAAGGTCCGTCTCAATGAGGACGCCATCCGTCGGCCGTTCGTCGGGAGTTGCCTGACGAAGGTGCCGGGTTCATTGTTGGCCGCCGGTTTCCTTCGAGGATATGACGATGTCCATTCAACCGTCCGAGTTCCTCCATGCGCCGGTGGGCGGCACGCTCGTGCCCGGCGGCGCGACGTTCCGGGTCTGGGCGCCGCGCGCCCACGCGGTCCATGTGTCCGGCGTCTTCAACGGTTGGAAGCACGACACCACCTCGGGGATGGCACCGATCGGCGGCGGGCATTGGGCGAGTTTTGTGCCTGGCCTGAAGGACGGTGATCCGTACCTGTTCTACGTCGAGGGTACCGGTTTATCGGATTTCAAACGCGATCCGCGGGCGCGGCTCCTGACGTTCCAGCCGGCTTTTCCGTCCTGCAATTCGGTGCTGCGCAATGCCGCCGGCTTTCCCTGGCACCAGGCGCAGTTCACGCCGCCGGCGTTCAACGATCTCATTCTCTACCAGCTTCATGTCGGCACCTATGCGATCGCGCCGGGAAACGGCGACGGCAAGTTCCTCGACGTGATCCAGCGCGTCGCCTATCTGGCCTCGCTCGGCGTCAATGCCATCGCGCTGCTGCCGATCCAGGAATTTCCGACCATGTTCAGCATGGGGTACAACGGCACAGACCTCTATAGCCCCGAAAACCAGTATGCCGAGACGGATGCGGCCCGGCTGCAAGGCTATTTCGATCTGACCAATGCGATCCTGCGGCAAGCCGGGCAGACCCCTTACGGCAGCACGGACGTCCTGCGCCGCAGCGACGATCAGCTGCGCGCGCTGATCGATGTTTGTCACGTCTACGGCCTCAGTGTGATCTTCGACGTGGTCTACAACCATGCCGGCGGCGGCTTCGACCCTCACAGCATGTGGTTCTTCGACCGCGCGCCCACGGCCGACAACAACGACAGCCTCTACTTCACCGACCAGGGTTGGGCCGGCGGACTGGTGTTCGCGTACTGGAATAACGACGTGAAGCAGTACCTGATCGATAATGCCAGATTTCTCTATGAGGAATACCGGATCGACGGCTTGCGCTTCGACGAAGTGAGCGTGATGGACCGCTTCGGCGGCTGGGCAACCTGCCAGGACCTCACCAGCACCCTGCGCACCGCAAAGCCCGAGGCGATCCAGATCGCCGAGTATTGGCCCGTCAATAGCTGGACTGTGCGAGACCGAGGCGACGGCGGCGCCGGCTTCGACGCTACCTGGACCGACGGCGTGCGCGACAGCGTGCGCGCGGCGATCGCAAGCGCATCCCACGGCGCGAGCGCGCACGTGCCGATGACAGCGATCGCCGGCGCCATCGAAGAGCACGGGTTGCGGGACCGCTGGCGCGCGGTCCAGATGATCGAGAACCACGACCTCGTCTATGCAGGCCGCGACTTGAGGATCGCCCGGCTTGCCGACGGCAGCGACCCGCGATCCTGGTATGCGCGCAGCCGCAGCCGCGTCGCCATCGGGCTAACGATGACTTCGCCGGGGATTCCCATGCTCTTCATGGGTCAGGAGCTTCTGGCGGACGAGCCGTGGAGCGACACGCCCGGCGCCGGCACGTCGATTCCGTGGGTCGCGCTCGAAGCCGGCGACAAGACACTCGCCGATTTCCTGCGTTTTACGCGCGAACTGATCGGCCTGCGCCGCCTATATCCGGCACTGAGAGGCGAAGGCTGCGCGATCATTCACGTGCATGACCAAAACCGCGTGTTGGCGTTCCAGCGCTGGGTCGAGGGCGCGGGGGGCGATGTTGTGGTGGTCTGCAGCCTGAACGAAAATACGCTGCACAATTATGCCATCGGCTTTCCCGCCGCAGGGCGCTGGCGCGAAGTGTTCAACAGCGACGTTTACGACAATTGGGTGAACCCGATTGTCGCCGGCAACGGCGGCGGCGTGGATGCAGACGGGCCCGGCCTGCATGGCCTAGCCGCCTCCGCTTCATTGACGATTCCCGCAAACGGGCTTTTGGTGTTCGCAAGAAGCTAGACTGAATTGCGCCGCTCAAATCGACTTATTTGGTGAGACCGCCGATGACAGTAACCGCCTATCTAGCAGGCCCCGACGTGTTTCTTCCCAACGCGGTCGAACATGCCGCGCGCAAGGTCGCGATATGCCAGCGCTTCGGTTTCCGCGGCCTGCCGCCGCTGAACCAGGACGTCGAGACCGCCGCCAACGAGCTGAAAGCCTGGCAGGCAATCTTCGAGAAAGACGTCGCGATGATGGAGCGCAGCGACATCATCATCGCCAACCTCACCCCGTTCGGCGGCGCCTCCGCCGACGCCGGCACATTGATCGAGGTCGGCTGGTTTCTCGGCAGGGGCAAGCCGATCTTCGGCTATTCGAACACCCGTGATAATTTTGAATCCCGCATGCGCAGACAACTGGGCGATGACTATGCCGAGTTAGGCATCGAAGGTTTCCACCTGCCTGATAATCTGATGATCGTCGGCGCCGTCCATAGCGGTGGTTACCCGATCTTTGTGCCTACCGATGACAAGGCGCGCGGCATCGATGCGCCGGATGTGTTCGAGGCCTGTGCGGAGGCGGTGGGGCGGTTTGCAGTGGAGCGAACCGAGCGCCGGTGAAGCGGGGCCACCCTGGTGATGGGGTGAAGGGTGTAAATCCGCGAGGATAGCGGCCATAATTAAGGATTCGATAGGTGCTCGAAGCTGCTACCTGGCCCCTTTATGCGTCGACTTTTCGGACATCCCTGCTTTAGCCAATGTCCGCTTCGCGCCAACAGCGGTGTTGCTATTCGAATGTTATGGAATATCGGCTCTCCTTTGCGCTGCGCCGTTACCTGCAGTAACCTTAAGTTGAGGTCG
>DATNMT010000674.1:0-6318 GCA_035602495.1 Bradyrhizobium sp. | reverse complement strand
GGGGCCCGGCGGGTCAGAAAACGCCGATCTGCTTGCGAATGGCTTGCATCCCGCCTAAGGCCTATGCTCTCGTCGAGCGCGTTAGCCGCCTACCCCTGAATTGATTTAAGAGCATTGAATCGTGACCGAGCGTGTGACGCTGATTACCGGTGCCTCGGCGGGAATTGGCACCGAGCTGGCGCGCGTTTTCGCATCGAATGGTCATCGCCTGGCTCTGGTGGCGCGGCGCGCGGACCGCTTGGCCGCGCTGGCGGATGAGATCGCCGCCGGTGGCGGCGCTGCGCCGATCGTGATTGTCTGCGATCTCGAACAACCCGACGCCGGCGACAAGATCGCCGCCGCCCTGGCCGCCGCGGGGGTCGAGGTCGAGTATGTCGCCAACAATGCGGGCTTCGGCCTGTACGGCCGCGCGATCGACCTGGATCGCGCCGAGCAGCTCGGGATTATCGCCGTCAATATCCGCGCCATGACCGACCTGTCGCTGCGGTTTTCCGATCAATTGATCCGGCACCGCGGCGGCATCCTCAATGTCGGTTCGATCGCGGGCTTTCTGCCGGGGCCGGGAATGGCGGTGTATTACGCATCCAAGGCCTATGTGCTGTCGTTCAGCGAAGCACTGCGCCGCGAGCTCGCTCCGCAGGGTGTGCGGGTGACCGTGCTGTGCCCCGGTCCGGTGCCGTCGGAGTTTCAGGGGCGGGCGGGGTTTCTGCCCGGATTTGATTCAGCGATCCTGAATATCTCCGCCTCCGATGTCGCGAAGGCCGGCTATCGCGGGCTGATGGCCGACAAGCGGGCCGTGCTGCCCGGGCTCGGGGTCAAGCTGGTGCCGTTTCTGCTCCGGTTATTCCCGCGCGGGTTTATCCTGGAGGCGGTTGGCCGCTTGCAGCTGCGAAAGCGCCGATAAGAGCATTTCCAGCGTCCTTGGCCCGCAATTTGCTTATAAATTTCCATGACAGCTTTGCGAAATTAAGGACGCGTTAACAACGATTCTGGCTCAATAGGCCGGAAAGCGAACAACCCTCGATGTCGTTTCAGTCGTTCAAACCTGGCGCCGAAAACCTGCTGCAGTTCACCGGCAAAGCACAAGTCGCGGTTGCGCCTTCCACCGCCAGACCATTGCTTCCGGTTCTGGTCGTCCTGCACCAGGAAAGCTCCTCGCCCGGGCGCGTCGGCAATGCGTTGCGGGCGCTCGGCCATCCCCTGGATATCAGGCGTCCGCGGTTTGGCGACGCGCTTCCGGAAACGCTCGACGGCCATGCCGGTGCGGTGATTTTCGGCGGGCCGATGAGCGCCAACGATCCCGAAGATTACGTTCGCCGCGAGATCGACTGGATCGCGGTGCCGCTCCGGGAGCAGCGGCCGTTGCTGGGAATTTGCCTGGGCGCGCAGATGCTCGCCAGACAACTCGGCGCCCTTGTCGCGCCTCACCCGGAAGGCCGCGCGCAGATCGGATACTATCCGATCCGCCCGACGCCGGCGGGACTGGCGATCTGCCCGCACTGGCCGGATCGCGTCTATCACTGGCATCGCGAGGGATTTGAATTGCCTTGCGGAACCGTATTGCTGGCCGAGGGCAGCGATTTCCCGGTCGAGGCGTTCCAGCTCGACCATGCCTTCGGCCTGCAGTTTCATCCCGACGTGACCTACGCGATGATGCATCGCTGGACCACGCGCGGTCACGCGCGGCTCGAATTGCCGGGCGCGCGGGCGCGTCACCATCACTTCGCCGATCGCGCGGTGCACGACGTTACCGAGCGCGCCTGGCTGAAGCAATTCATCGAAGGCTGGCTGGCGCGAACGCCGGTCTCGATCATGTCGGAAGCCGCGGAATAACGCGCGGCGCTACGTTTTTCCAAATTCGCAGATGTGGTAGTGTCTTCCCGACGAGCTCGCGGCCCATCGGCGAGCACGGGAGGCGGCATGACCGGCGAAGGGTTCGCGCAGCTCTTGAACGACTTCACATTTTCGGCGGAAACCGGCGACTATCTGGCGCGACCGAAGGGTTCGCGCAGAAAGCAGGGAGCCAAATCATGAATCAACGACAACGCGCTGCCGCAACCGACAACAGCGGCCACACCTATCAGCATATTCTCTACGAGGTCAGCGAGAAGATCGCGACCATCACGCTGAACCGGCCCGACCGCATGAATGCGTGGACGCCGATCATGGAGCGCGGCGTGCGCCACGCCATGGAGGCCGCCAGCGCGGATGACGAGGTGCGGGTGATCGTGCTCACCGGCGCGGGACGCGCCTTCTGCGCCGGCGCCGACATGGATGCGTTGAAAGGGCTCGATCCCGACGATATCAAGCGCGCCCAAAGCCTGCCGCCGTTCGATATGAATCGCAGGCCCGACTGGCAGGCGCGCTACGCCTATTATCCGTCGATCCCGAAGCCTGTGATCGGCATGCTGAACGGCGCCACCGCCGGCATTGGGCTGGTGCATGCGCTGTATTGCGACTTGCGGTTTGCCGCCGACAACACCGTGTTCACGACCGCGTTTGCGCGCCGCGGGCTGATCGCCGAACACGGCATCAGCTGGATGCTGCCGCGCATCGTCGGTCACGCCAATGCACTGGATCTCCTGATGTCCGCACGCCGGGTGTCAAGTGAAGAGGCGCTGCGCATCGGCCTGGTCAATCGGCTGTATCCAGCCGACCAGCTGCGCGAGCAGACTTATGCTTACGCGCGTGATCTTGCCGATTTCGTCTCGCCGAGCGCGATCGCGGTGATCAAGCGCCAACTTTACGACGTGCCGTTCCAGACGCTGGCCGAGGCGACGATCGACGCCAACCGCGAGATGGTAGTGGCGCTGCGCGGCAGCGATTTCCGCGAAGGCGTGGCGAGTTTCATGGAGAAGCGGCCGCCGAGGTTTACGGGGAGGTGAGGGAGCGGTTACAGCCCGTCTTCGCCCAAGAGGGCTACGACGCGGCAGCCTTCGCTACGGGAGGGCTTGCCGAGCCGAAGCAGGCGTAGCGAGCGCTTGCGGAGCCCGCCTTCGCCCTTTGGGCTGCGGCGCGGCAGCCTTCGCTCACTTCGCTACGATAGGCCACGGGCGTGGCTTGCCTAGCCGAAGCTCGCGAAGCGAGCGAAGGCTGGTGGAGCCAGGCGGGATCGAACCGCCGACCTCGTCATTGCGAACGACGCGCTCTCCCAGCTGAGCTATGGCCCCGTCGCGGCCGCTTTGCGAACGAAGGCGGCCGAACAATCGGGGCCATTTACAATCCGTGCCAAGGTCAAGTCAAGAACGGCGAAATCGATGTTTTCCGCCTCATTGGGCCGGAACTTCCCTTGTTTGCGGGGGGTGGAACCGATATTTAGCAAGGTAATCCATTCCGCGACTTGAACCCCTGAGTAAGCCAGCCATGCGTGCCGTTCTCGACATCGTTCTCATTGTTCTCGATCTCTATGTCTGGCTCTTGATCGCGGCCGCCATCCTGTCGTGGCTGATCGCCTTCAATGTCGTCAACACGCGCAACCAGTTCGTGGCGGCGGTGGCGGAATTCCTGTACCGGATCACCGAGCCGTTGCTGGCGCCGATCCGCTCCTTCATGCCGAATCTCGGCGGGCTCGACATCTCGCCGATCATCCTGATCCTGATCATCATGTTCATCCAGCGGGTGATCAGCTACTACATCTATCCCGTCGTGTTCTGATCGCCGGCATGGATGCCTGGCGCTATTCCACCCAGGGCATCAGTGTGGCGCTGCGGGTGACGCCGCGCGGCGGCCGTGACGATATCGACGGGCTCGAGACGCTCGCCAATGGCCGCAGCGTGGTCAAGGTGCGGGTCCGCGCCGTCGCCGATGGTGGCGAGGCCAATCGCGCGGTCACCGAACTGCTGGCGAAAGCGCTTGGTGTGCCCAAGGCCAGCGTGCGGATTCTCTCGGGCACGACCTCGCGCCTCAAGCAGATTGCCGTCGATGGCGCCCCGGCAAAACTGGGCGAGACGTTGCGCGCGCTGACGACAAAGAAGGATTAAGATGACGGCCCGGATCATCGACGGAAAACGCATTGCCGCCGAACTGCGCGGTCGCGTCGCCGATGAGGTGGCGCGGATCAGGCGCGACCACGGCCTGACGCCGGGGCTCGCGGTGGTCTTGGTTGGCAGCGATCCCGCCAGCCAGGTCTATGTCCGCAGCAAGCACAAGCAAACCCAGGAAGCCGGCATGGCTTCGTTCGAGCACGTGCTGCCAGCCGATGTCGCGCAGGATGATCTGCTGGCGCTGATCGGCGCGCTCAACCGGGATCCGGCCGTGCACGGTATTCTCGTGCAATTGCCGCTGCTGAAATCGCTGCATACCGAAACCATCATCAACGCCATCGATCCGGCGAAGGATGTCGACGGGCTGCATCCCAGCAATGCCGGCCGTCTCGCCGGCGGCTTTGCCGCGCTGTCGCCGTGCACGCCGCTCGGCTGCATCATCCTGACCAGGAGCGTGCACGCCTCGCTCGAGGGCATGAACGCCATCGTGATCGGCCGCTCCAATCTGGTCGGCCGCCCGCTGCTGCAATTGCTGCTCAACGAAAACGCCACGGTGACGATTGCGCATTCGCGCTCGCGCGAGCTGCCGCAACTCTGCGCGCGCGCCGATCTGGTCTATGCCGCGGTCGGCAAGGCGGAAATGGTGCGGGGCGACTGGATCAAGCCGGGCGCCACCGTGATCGATGTCGGCATCAACCGGCTGCCCGCGGCCGACGGCAAGACCCGCCTGGTCGGCGACGTCGCCTTTGGCGAGGTGCTGAACGTCGCCGGCGCGATCACCCCGGTGCCGGGCGGCGTCGGCCAGATGACGGTGGCGTGCCTGCTGGTCAACACGCTACGCGCGGCCTGCGCGATTCACGGGCTGCCGAAGCCGGGGGTGTGAGCCCGCAAATTTAAATTTAACTCGTCATTCCGGGGCGCGAGCGAAGCGAGCGAGCCCGGAATCCATAACCACGATTTGGGGTTATGGATTCCGGGCCTGCGCCAAGTGGCGCATCCCGGAATGACGGAGGGAATGACGACTGCGTCGTCACTTCCCCTTCGCCCGGGCGATGCCTTCGGCGATCAGCCGGTGGGCGTCCTCGGCGCCGCCCCAGCGCAACACCTTCACCCATTTCCCGGGCTCGAGGTCCTTGTAGTGTTCGAAGAAGTGCTGGATCTGCTGCAGCGTGATGTCGGGCAGGTCGCTGTAGGTCCGTACCTTGTCGTAGCGCTGGGTCAGTTTTGACGACGGCACCGCGATGATCTTCTCGTCACCGCCGGCCTCGTCCTCCATCAGCAGCACGCCGACCGGGCGCACGCTCATCACCGCGCCCGGGACGATGGCGCGGGTGTTGGCGACCAGCACGTCGCAGGGGTCGCCGTCGCCGGACAGCGTGTGCGGGATGAAGCCGTAATTGCCGGGATAGCGCATGGCGGTATAGAGAAACCGGTCGACCACCAGCGTGCCGGCCTCCTTGTCCATCTCGTATTTGATCGGCTCGCCGCCGACCGGGACTTCGATGATGACATTGACCTCGCGCGGCGGATCCTTCCCGATCGAGATGGCGTCAATGCGCATGGACGGCTCCGCCTACCCTTGAGGTTAGGTCTCGGAAGGAACGCAAGCCGCGAGCCAACAGCGATTCGAGCCCGAACCGGGACCGGTTCGCAGGCCCGGCGGACTCAGTTGGTCCAGGCGAAGGCGACCTTGTCGAGCGACTTGGGCCCGAACTTCTCGGAACTGCGGGCCACCATGCGGCCGCCCAGGGCGCGGTAAAACTCGGTCGCCGGGTCGTTGTCGGACAGCGCCCAGATCACCATGCTCTTCAGGCCGCTCTGCAAGAGGTCGCGCCGCGCGGCGGTGAACAGGCGGCGGCCGAAGCCGAGACCCTGGAATTCCGGGCGCAGATAAAGCTCGTAGATCTCGCCCTCGAAATGCAGGCTGCGCGCGCGGTTGCGGCCGTAATTGGCATAGCCCGCGACCTTGTCGCCGAACACCAGCACGCTGACGCGGCTGCCCTTGCGGATCGCGCTGTCCCACCATTGCGGGCCGCGGCGGTTGATCAGCTTCTCCAGCTCGGCGCCGGGAATGATGCCCTGATAGGCCGAGCGCCAGGCTTCGTCATGGGTCGACGCTACCGCCGCCGCATCCGCAGCTTTGGCCGGCCGAACCTCGATCAGGGTTGTGCTCATGGTCCCGATCAAAGCAAGTCGGCGCGCGCTCTTCAAGGTCTATCGTTAATTATCAGTTAAGCTGTGGATTTTCTGCATCAGTTTTTGCGGCTGGGTTGTACCGAAAAAGGACAGGAAGCCGCCTTTGGCGGCCGTTGAGTGAGCGGTTGGCGGGATTTGG
>DATNMT010000334.1:0-7862 GCA_035602495.1 Bradyrhizobium sp. | reverse complement strand
CGGGTCAAGGAATGGCAGGGCGACGTGGTGTTCCTGCACGAAGTGCTGCCGGGCTCGGCCGACCGCTCCTATGGCATTCAGGTGGCAAAGCTCGCCGGATTGCCTCCGCCTGTCATAGCCCGCGCCAAATCGGTGCTGGCCAAACTCGAAGCGCAGGACCGTGGCCAGACCGCGCGCGCTTTGGCCGACGACCTGCCGCTGTTCGCGGTTCCCTCGCGCGCCGCCACCGAACCCGCGCCGCCGAGCGAGACGGAAAAACTGGTCGAAGCGGTGAAGGCGCTGCATCCCGACGAGATGTCGCCGCGCGAGGCCTTGGAGGCGCTGTATGCGCTGAAGGCGAAACTGCCGAAGTGAGGATCGTCATTCCGGGGCGATGCGAAGCATCGAACCCGGAATCTCGAGATTCCCCGATGCTCAATTGCGCATCTGAGGTCTGGTCCTTCGGACCATCCCGGAATGACGACTTAACACTCACCGCGCGAGCTTCCGCCGCCCGTTCCACCACAACGCCAGATTCCAGCTCACGCAGGTGGCCAATGCGAGGCTCAGCCCGATCGCCGAGCCGAACCGCAGCGCCGCGACATGCAGCACGGCGATCGCGGTGCCGAAGCCCAACAGACCCCAGCCGCCATTGGCGATCACGGCCGCGGTCGGCCGCCCGCCGATGCGCGGGTGCAGGATCAGCATCATGCTGCTGAATGCCACCGGGAATAACGCGATGACGCCGCTGATCCCGGGACCGACCCATCCCGACAGCGTGACGACGGTTGCAACCAGTGTAGCCACCAGCGCAGCGCGCAACGGGATGTCGTACCAGCGCCGCGTGATCAGCGGCATCTTGACGTGGCGGAAACGATTAAGCAGCGGAATGCAGATCGCGAACGCAACCACATTGACGGCAACGCCGGCGGCCAGCGACCAATGGATCGTGCGTGACAGTATCGCAAGCGCGATCCAGACGACCGCTCCGCCGCCCCAGCTCACCAGCGCATGATGACGCTGCGCCAGCAGAACATAGGTGAGCCCGAGGAAAATGGTCGCGGCATTGATCGGCAGGCTCGCCAGCGCGCCCTCGGCGATGAATTGGGCATCGTGATCGAGCGCAAGGAAGACGTAAGACGGTCCCGCCGAAATCGGCAAGGTCGCCACCAGCGCGCCGATCACCGGTCCCGAGCGCTCGGTGATCACGGACGCCGACACCACGAAGGCGGCGGTGACGGCCATGCGCAGCACCAGCGTCAGGATGAAGATAAGGTCGGGGGACATTTTTTCTGTCGTCCCTGCGAAAGCAGGGGCCCATAACCACGACTGTTCGTGTGGCGCGAAAGCCGTCGAACAGCGGTTTTTAGTTGAGAGGACACGGCGTATGGGTCCCGGCTCTGCGCTTCGCTTGGCCGGGACGACGCTAAATCACATCCGATGCATCGTGACCGAAACCTTCGGACCGTTCTTGATGGTCTGGTAGACCACGCAATAGCGCTCGGTGAGTTTCAGCAAGAGATCGAGCTTCTGCTGCGGCGCGTCGGTATCGACGTCGAAGCGCAGGCGGATTTCGGCAAAGCCGACCGGCGCCTCCTTGTCGACGCCGAGCGTGCCGCGGAAATCGAGATCGCCCTCGGCGGTGACGTTGCCGGACTTGAGCGGCACCTCGATCGCGGTCGATACCGATTTCAGCGTCACGCCGGCACAGGCGGCGAGCGCTTCCAGCAGCATGTCGCCGGAGCACAGTTCGAGCCCGGAACCTCCGCTCGCCGGATGCAGCCCGGCGATCGCCAGGGCGCGGCCGGTCTCGACCTTGCAGGCGATACCTTCGTTTTCGATCGAGCCCCGGGCGATCAGCGTGATGACGGCGGCCTTCGGATCGGATTTGTAGCGCTCCTTGATCGGAGCCTGCATGGCCCGGAGCTGGGTGGCGTCCATTGTTCTTCTCTCCCGGATTTTTATGCGTGTCGGATTTAGCGGGTCACGCGGCGGATGTCACCACCACATCGCCTCGCCGGTGGTGGTTTTCGGGTCGGCATCCGCCAGATTGCGGTCGAGCGAGCGGTCCAGCGCGGTCAGCACGCGGCGCTTGAAATTATCGAACAGCGGCGAATGGCGGTCGCGCGGCCGCGCCAGGTTGACCCTGATCTCCTCGAACAGCCGGCCCGGCCGCGGCCGCATCACCAGCACGCGATCGGCCAGCACCACGGCTTCGTCGACATCGTGGGTCACCAGCACCAATGTCGGCCGCGTATCGGCCCAGAGGTCGAGCAGATGATCCTGCAGGTCGCGCCGGGTGAAGGCATCGAGCGCGGAGAACGGCTCGTCCAGCAACAGCACCTCCGGCTGCGGCACCAGCGCGCGTGCTATCGCGACCCGCTGCGCCTGTCCGCCGGACAATTCGCGCGGCCAGGCATTGGCCTTGTCGACAAGCCCCACCCGCGCCAATGCGCGCGCGACTTTTTCGCGGCGAAGGTCGGCCGGCAGCTCCGATAACCCGAAGCCGATATTGTCGGCGACGCTGAGCCACGGCAGCAGCCGCGGTTCCTGGAAGATGATGCCGATCTTGGCGTGCGGTGCCGAGATCGAGATATCGTCGAGCGTCACGGTGCCCGAGGTCGCGCGGTCGAGCCCTGCGATGGCGCGCAAAAGCGTCGACTTGCCGCAGCCGGAGCCGCCGATGATGGCGACGATTTCGCCGAGCCGGATGTCGGCGGAGAAGCGCTCCAGCGCGTTGACGCCATTCGGATATATCTTGCCGAGACGATCGAGCACGAGCATCAGGCCGCTCCGCCCTGCCGGCCGAAAGCGTCCTGCCACCGCAATAGCGGCGCGGTGGCGACTTCGATCAGCCAGTCGGTGGTCTTGCCAAGGATGGCGAAGACCACGATCGCCGCCAGGATCTGCGCCGGCTTGCCGAGCTGCTGGCCGTCGAGCAGGAGATAGCCGAGGCCCTCGGAGGCGCCCATCAGCTCGGCGGCGACGACGAACATCCAGCCCAGGCCCAGGCCGACCCGAAGCGCCACCACATAGGCCGGCAGCACCGCCGGCAACAGAATGCGCCGGATCATCGCGGGACCGGATAGGCGGAAGGTGCGGCCGACTTCGACGATCTTGCGGTCGACCGACAGGATCGCGCCCATCACGCCGAGATAGACCGGGAAAAATACCCCGGCCGCGATCAGCACGATTTTCGAGGTTTCGAAAATGCCGAGCCAGAGGATGAACAGCGGCACCCAGGCGAGCGATGGGATCGCGCGCAGCGCCTGCACGGTGGGATCGAGCAGCCGGCGCGCCAACGACCAATAGCCGGAGATGGCGCCGAGCAGTGTGCCGGCGGCGACACCAAGGCCGAAGCCGGCTCCCACACGGGAGAGCGTCGCCAGGATATGTTGCGACAGCTCGCCGCTCTTCGCCAGCCCGACAAGGGTGGCGAAGATTTTGGTCGGCGGCGGCACCAGCCGCCCGCTGGAGAGCCCGAGCCAGACGATGATTTCCCACGCCAGCGCCAGCCCGACCGGCAGCAGCAGCCCCAGCGCCGGCCGCGCCAGCCGCCGCAGCCGGCTCAAAGGCGCGGGTCGTGCAGCGACGATCACGTCGGTTCGTTCAAGCGCGGGCAGTTCAACCGTCATGGCCATAGCAAGAACGCTTCTCGCGGCGGATTGCAAGTTGAACGAAGGGCACCATCAACGCGTCGTCCCTGCGAAAGCAGGGACCCATAACCACCGGTGTTCATTGTCGTACCGGATGCCGCTCCAGCGTCTTTCAACATAGGCATCGGTGGCTATGGGTCCCGGCTCAAGGCCGGGACGACAGCTGTGTTTGCGGCGCGCCCCCTCAATTCGTCGGCAGCGGCACCTGGTCATCGATCAGCGCGTCGACCGCGGCCGTGACGTCGACCTTGGGCTCGATCACGCCGGCCTGCTGCAGCGCCAGGCCCGCGGCCAGGATCGACTCGCGCTGCGGCGCGCCGATCCGGCTGTGGGTCAGTTCGGTGCGCTCCTTGAGCTGCTTGTCGACCACCGCGTCGGGGAGCTTGGTGATGCTGATGAATGTCTTCTTCAGCTCGTCGTAATTCGCCAGCGAATATTTGCGCGCGTCTTCGTAAACCGCGAGCACGCGGCGGACGACATCGGGATAATCCTTCAGGAACTGCTCGCGCACATTGAGGATGCCCCAGGTGTTGGCGTCCGCTTTTCGGAAGAACAGTTTTGCACCGTCCTCGATCTCCGCCTGCGCCATCATCGGATCGAGGCCGGCCCAGGCGTCGACGTCGCCGCGGATCAGCGCGGTCTTGCCGTCGGCGTGCTGCAGCAGCACCGGGGTGATGTCCTTTTCGCTCAGGCCGGCGCCGAGCAGCGCGCGCACCAGGAAGATGTGCGGATCGGTGCCGCGCGTCACCGCGACGCGCTTGCCCTTGAGGTCGGCGACGGTGGCGATGCTGGAATCCTTTGTCGTCACCAGCGCGGTCCATTCCGGCCGCGAATAGACATAGATCGACTTGATCGGGTTGCCGTTGATTTTGGCCACCAGCGCCGCCGAGCCCGCGGTGGAACCGAAGTCGATCGAGCCGGCGTTGAGGAATTCGAGCGCCTTGTTGGAACCGGCCGACTGCACCCAGACGATGCTGATGCCGTCGTTGGCGAATTCCTTTTCCAAAAGCCCCTTCTGCTTCAGGATCATCGACACCGGATTATAGGTCGCCCAATCCAGACGAATCTCCTTGAGCGCATCGGCGGCAAAGGCCCCGCCGGGCAGCAGTGTCGAGACCGCGACGATCGCAGCCAGCGCGCGGCGTGAAATCCCAGACATCGTTATTCTCCCTGGCCGTGAGTAGGATCAAAGCAGATGGCGGGGATGCGTCAAACGCGCTCGCGGCCCGCTTGCGCGCGCTTTACGAGCCGCCCTTCCCTCCCCAAAAAACACCTTTTTATTTCAATGAGTTAATTCCACACGTCAATGAGAAAATACGTACTCGCAATGCACCGCAACGAGAACAGCCTTGCCAAAAGAAGGCGAAATCCAGCATGGACGGTCTGTCATCCGACGATCTTCCGTGACAGCGTCGGCGCCGTCCGATATCCGGGTAGGCGATGGACAGCGTCGTGACACCAACAAAGCCAGAGGCCAGACCCGAGGCCGACGAACGTTTCGATAGCGCGCGGGTCAGCGCCGCGGTCGATGCGCTCGCCGCACTCCATGCCGGGCGCGAGGACGTGTTTCGCGCGGCGACGGCCCAGCTGTTGAAAGCCGAGCTGATCGCGGCGCGCGCCACGGCGCAAGCCGTGCTGCTGAAGGATCGTCACGGCCGGCGCTGCGCCGAGCGGCTGTGCTTCGTGCAGGACGAGATCATCCGCATCCTGTTCTCCGCCGCCACGCGCCATCTCTACCGCTCGCCGATCCCCTCCGGCGCCGAGCGCATGGCGGTGGTCGCCACCGGCGGCTACGGCCGCGGACTGATGGCGCCGGAATCCGACATCGATCTGTTGTTCATCCTGCCCTACAAGCAGACCGCCTGGGGCGAGCAGGTCGCGGAAGCGATTTTGTATTGCCTGTGGGACATGGGGCTGAAGGTCGGCCACGCCACGCGTTCGGTCGATGAATCGATCCGGCAGGCGCGCGGCGACATGACGATCCGCACGGCGATCCTGGAGACCAGGTTCCTGACCGGCGACCGGCCGCTCTACGACGAACTGGTGGCGCGGTTCGACCGGGAAGTCGTGCAGGGCACCGCGGCCGAATTCGTTACCGCGAAACTCGCCGAGCGCGAGGAGCGCCATCGCCGCGCCGGGCAGTCGCGCTATCTGGTCGAACCAAACGTCAAGGACGGCAAGGGTGGCCTGCGCGACCTGCACACGCTGTTCTGGATCGCCAAATACGTCTACCGCGTGCGGGAGACCGATGAGCTGCTGAAACGCGGCGTGTTCGACGCGCAGGAATACCGCACCTTCCGCCGCGCCGCGGATTTCCTGTGGTCGGTCCGCTGCAACCTCCATTTCATCACGGGCCGCGCCGAGGAGCGGCTGTCATTCGACCTGCAGCGCGAGATCGCGATCCGGCTCGGCTATACCTCGCATCCCGGCATGCAGGATGTCGAGCGCTTCATGAAGCACTACTTCCTGGTCGCCAAGGATGTCGGCGATCTCACCGCGATCCTGTGCGCCAAGCTGGAGGACCAGCAGGCCAAGCCGGCGCCGGTGCTGAGCCGGATGATGGCGCGGTTGAGGCCGAACCTGAACCGGCGGCGGGTGCCCGACAGCGACGACTTCATCGTCGACAACAACCGCATCAACCTCGCCGCTCCCGACGTCTTCAGGCACGACCCGGTCAACCTGATCCGGATCTTCCACCTGGCGCAAAAGAACAATCTGGCCTTTCACCCCGACGCCATGCGCACGGTGACGCGCTCGCTGAAACTGATCAACACGCAACTGCGCGAAAATCCGGAAGCCAACCGCCTGTTCATGGAGATCCTGACCTCGAACGACGCGGAAGTCGTGCTGCGGCGGATGAACGAGACCGGCGTGCTCGGTCATTTCATCCGCGCCTTCGGCAAGATCGTGTCGATGATGCAGTTCAACATGTACCACCATTACACGGTGGACGAGCACCTGCTGCGCTGCGTCGGCTATCTGCAGGAGATCGAACGCGGCGGCAACGACGAGTTCATCGTCGCCAGCGACTTGATGCGCAAGATCCGCCCCGAGCACCGCGCGGTGATCTATATCACCACGCTGTTGCACGACATCGCCAAGGGCCGGCCCGAGGATCACTCGATCGCCGGCGCCAAGGTGGCGCGGCGGCTGTGCCCGCGGCTCGGATTCAACTCCGCCGATACCGAGCTGGTCGCCTGGCTGATCGAACAGCACCTGACGATGTCCACGGTGGCGCAATCGCGCGACCTCTCGGACCGCAAGACCATCGAGAATTTCGCGGCCGTGGTGCAGTCGGTCGAACAGATGAAGCTGCTGACGATCCTGACCACCGCCGATATCCGCGGCGTCGGCCCCGGCGTCTGGAACGGCTGGAAGGCGCAGCTGTTGCGCACGCTGTATTACGAAACCGAGCCGGTGCTGACCGGCGGCTTCTCCGAGGTCAATCGCGCCAAGCGCATCGCGGCGGCGCAGGCGGAATTCCGCGCGGCGTTCACCGAATGGCCCGAGCAGGAACTCGGCGCCTATATCGGCCGGCATTACCCGGCGTATTGGCTCAAGGTCGAACTGCCGCGCAAGATCCGCCAGGCCCGCTTCATCCGCGCCAGCGAAGCCGCCGGCCACAAGCTCGCGATCAATGTCGGCTTCGACGAGGCGCGCGGCGTCACCGAGCTGACGATCCTTGCAACCGACCATCCATGGCTGTTGTCGATCATCGCCGGCGCCTGCGCCTCCGCGGGCGCCAACATCGTCGACGCCCAGATCTATACCACCACCGACGGCCGCGCGCTCGACACCATCGCCATCACCCGGGAATACGACCGCGATGAGGATGAGGGACGGCGCGCCACCCGGATCGGCGAGATGATCGAGGACGTGCTGGAGGGCAAGCTGCGGCTGCCCGAGGTGGTGGCGCGCCGCTCCTTGAGCCGCGGCAAGGTGCGTCCGTTCGTGGTCGAGCCGGAAGTCATCATCAACAATCAATGGTCGGACCGCTACACCGTGATCGAGGTGTCCGGCCTCGACCGGCCGGGGCTGCTGTACCAGCTGACGACCGCGATCTCGAAGCTCAACCTCAACATTGCGTCGGCCCATGTCGCGACCTTCGGCGAACGCGCCCGCGACGTGTTCTACGTCACTGATCTTTTGGGCGCGCAGATCAACGCGCCGACCCGGCAGGCCGCGATCCGCAGCGCGCTCTTGCATCTGCTCGCCAACGAGGAGAGC
>DATNMT010000325.1:0-9927 GCA_035602495.1 Bradyrhizobium sp. | reverse complement strand
CGTGCGCATGTTGTGCAGGCGGTCGGCGAGCTTGATCAGCAGCACCCGGACGTCGTCGGAGATCGCCAGCAAGAGCTTGCGCAGGTTCTCGGCCTGCTTGGCCTCGCGCGATACCAGCTCCAGCCGCTTCAGCTTGGTGAGACCTTCCACCAGCGCGCCGATCTCGTGGCCGAAGATGGTGTCGATTTCGGCGCGGGTCGCCTCGGTATCCTCGATGGTGTCATGCAACAGGGCTGCGACGATGGTGGCGTCGTCGAGCTTGAGGTCGGTGAGGATCGCCGCGACTTCCAGCGGGTGCGAGAAATACGGGTCGCCGGAGGCGCGGGTCTGCGCGCCATGCGCCTTCATGGCGTAGACATAGGCGCGGTTCAAAAGGTCTTCGTTGGTATCGGGGTTATAGGACCTGACGCGTTCGACCAGATCGTATTGCCGCATCATCCGCGAACGCGGCGATTTGGCTGGCCTGGCAGCCACCGGCACAGCCGGGGAAGCCGCCACGGCGACCGATTCGGTCGCGGCCTGCATCTGGGGTGGGCTGCGGCGCCAATACGCCATTGAATTTCACTGCCTTTATGAGCGGACCTCGGGTTGTGGCCCGCTCTTATTATTTGGTGCGCTATCGGACCAAACAGCCCCCTTCCGGGCTGCCGATTGGCCGATTTTGCACATTGAGGCGGTAGTCTAGCTCCAAACCGGCCGTTTTCCGATCAAATCGGCGAACGCTTTCGACCGCGCCCGTATCCGGGCCCATGGTAACCCCAAAAGCGTCAAAAATAGCAAAAGCCCGGACGATGTCCGGGCCTTTGGTAAATTGGCGGATTATGACACCCAAAAGTTGCAGAAAGGACCGATCACTCGTCCTCTTCGGGCTGCTCCTCCGGCGGCGCCAAACCCTCGAGGCCCTTCAGCAGCTCTTCCTCGGTCATGCGCTCGACCGCCACCTCGGTGTCGTCGGCATCGACGCTGGCGCCCGCCGACCCGATCAAGGGTACGGTATCAGGTTCAGGCTCGTCCACCTCGACGAATTTCTGCAGCGAATGAACCAGTTCTTCGCGCAAATCCTCCGGCGAAATCGTCGAATCCGCGATTTCCCGCAGCGATACCACCGGGTTTTTGTCGTTATCGCGGTCGATCGTGAGCTGGGATCCCGACGAGATCATGCGGGCGCGGTGCGCCGCCAGCAGAACCAGGTCGAACCGGTTGTCGACCTTGTCAATGCAGTCTTCTACGGTGACGCGCGCCATCGACTGTCGCTCCGTTAAATGGGACGAATATGTTGGTTATAGGCGCTAATTATAGGTCTAAAGCACTTTCCGCAAGACCAATCTTGTGATTTGCCTTCCAGTTCGGCTCTGATAACCCCTCCCCGGGGCCAGATGGCCGGAGCGTCCAAATGTCGGTTCGATGCCGTCCAGGACAAGAATTCGCTTCATTGCAACGTCAAAGTGTTGGTCTTTTCGCCCTCGCCTCACCATAATTGCAGTGGTGTTTGTCGAGGTGAGATTCACCGGACTTAAGACAGCAAATCCTGGCAAGGTGCGGTCGGTTGCCGCTGCGCCAAAAACATTAACAACAACGCGAGAAACTGAATGTCCGTCTCTTCCACCAACAAGATCGCGCTCTTTATCGACGGCGCCAACCTCTATGCAACCGCCAAAACACTCGGTTTCGACATCGACTACAAGCGCCTGCTCAAGGAATTCCAGAGCCGCGGCACGCTGCTGCGCGCGTTCTACTACACCGCGATCATCGAGGATCAGGAGTACTCCTCGATCCGCCCCCTGATCGATTGGCTCGACTACAACGGGTATACCGTCGTCACCAAGGCGACCAAGGAATTCATCGATGCTTCCGGCCGCCGCAAGGTGAAGGGCAACATGGATATCGAGCTCGCGGTGGACGCGATGGAGCTCGCCGAGCATGTCGATCAGATCGTGCTGTTTTCCGGCGACGGCGATTTCCGCTCGCTGGTCGAAGCGGTGCAGCGCCGCGGCGTCCGGGTCACCGTGGTTTCGACGATTTCGAGCCAGCCGCCGATGATCGCCGACGAGTTGCGGCGCCAGGCCGACGTCTTCACCGATCTGGTTGAACTGCAATCCAAGCTCGGCCGCGATCCGTCCGAGCGTCCGCCCCCGCGCGAGCCGCGCCACCACGCGCCGCAATTCCTGCAGCGCGCCACCACGATGGCGCCGAGGGGCGATGACGACGATTTCGACGAATGAGACTGAAAAGCCGAGCGGGCTGCCGCCCGCCGGCGCCCTGCCCCGCACCGAACCCGACCGCAATTGCCCGCTCTGCCCGAGGCTCGCCGGCTATCGCGAAGCCGCGCGGACGCGTGAACCGAGCTGGTTCAATTCGCCGGTGCCTTCATTCGGCGATTCGAACGCCCGGCTCCTGATCATCGGCCTCGCGCCGGGCCTTCAGGGCGCCAACCGCACCGGTCGGCCCTTTACCGGCGACTTCGCCGGCGACCTGCTTTACGCGACGCTGATCGATTTTGGTTTTGCGAGGGGCACATATCGGGCCCGGCCCGACGACGGCATGACGCTGGTCGATTGCCGGATCAGCAACGCGGTGCGCTGCGTGCCGCCGCAGAACAAGCCGCTGCCTGCGGAAATCAACACTTGCCGGCAATTCCTGTCGGCGACGCTCACGGCAATGCCGAGGCTGCGCGCGATCGTGGCGCTCGGCCGCATCGCGCATGAATCGGCGCTGAAGGCGCTCAGCCTTCGCAGCGCCGCCGCACCGTTCGCCCACGGCGCGATCCACCAGGCCGGCAAGCTCACGCTTTACGACAGCTATCATTGCTCCCGCTACAACACCAATACGCGGGTGCTGACGCCCGAAATGTTCCGCAACGTCTTCGCCAAGGTGCGCGCGGATCTGGGAAAAGACTGAGCGTGTCCCGGACGCGATGCAGCGTTCTCCCGGCGATGCCAACGGGTCGCGCGAATGCGCGCCCGATGACAGGCTCCGCATCGTCCGGTCACGCTGCTCCGCAGAGCCGGGACCCACGTTTCATCGCGTAAACCCGTGGGCCCCCCGATCAGCAGCGCACCACGCCGCGAAGGCATAGCGCGTCGAAGACGCGCGTGAACGCGCTGTTGGCGCTGCGCCCCATCCGGGGCACGAACCGGCGCTAAACCGGATTTTCCTTCAGCCATTCCAGCACGTCGCCGGCGTTTCGATCGGGCGGGAACACCGGATAGAACACGTGGGCAATGCGCGCGTCGTCGACGATCAGCGCCAGCCGTTTCATCAGCGTCAGTCCCGCCACTTCCATGGTCGGCAGGTCGAGCGCACGCACCAGCTCCAGCTTCTCGTCCGACAGGACCGGAAACGGCAAATGCAGCCGCGAGGCCATCTCGGTCTGGTAGGCGTTGCTCTGCGTCGACAGGCCGAACACATGGGCGGCGCCGGCGGCTTTCAGCTCCGCGTATAGGTCACGAAACGCGCAGGTCTGCGGTGTGCAGCCGCGCGCACCGGGGATCATGTCCCAGTCGTCGACCAGCGCGATCTTGCCGGGCTCGCCGGTCCGGGGATAGGCGAACACCACGGTGCGCCCCGGAAGCTGCGACAGCGTCACCGACGTATCGTCGGTCGCAACCAGGCTGATCGGCGGCATCGTCTTGCCCACCAGATGCGCCGCCGCGCCATCGTCGGTCGGCGCCGGAATTTTGCTCCAGTCGACTTCCATGAGGTTTCGCTGATTCATTGGGCTCTCGTTCCTTGGTCCGAAATCACTATCCCCGCGCCCGCAGCAGGCGGCCTTTCTCGCGGCTCCAGTCGCGCTTCTTTTCGCTCTCACGTTTGTCGTGCAGTTTCTTGCCCTTGGCTACCGCCAAAAGCAGCTTGGCGCGGCCGCGCTCGTTGAAATACAGTTTTAGCGGAATCAGCGTCATGCCTTCGCGCTCGACCGCGCCCATCAGCTTGTTGATCTGTTTTTTGTGCAGGAGCAGCTTGCGCGGCCGCTTCGGCTCGTGATTGAAGCGGTTGGCCTGCAGGTATTCCGGGATGTTGGCGTTGATCAGCCAGATCTCGCCGTCCTTCGAATCGGCATAGGATTCCGCGATCGTGGTCTTGCCGTTGCGGATCGACTTGACCTCGGTGCCGGTCAGCGAAATCCCGGCCTCGATCGTATCCTCGATCGCATAGTTGAACCGGGCCTTGCGGTTCTCGGCGACGACCTTGATCGCGCGCTCGTTTTTGTCGGCCATGATAAGATTATTCCAGCAAAGCGCGCAGCGATAGCACCAGGCGGCCTGGCGTGCACGTCAAGTCTTTTTGAGAAGATCGCGAATCTCGGTCAGCAGTTCCACCTCACGGGTCGGTTTCGGCGGCGCGGGCGCCGCCTCATCCTTGCGCCTCAGCGTGTTAACGAAACGAATGACGATGAACAGCACGAAAGCGATGATGATGAAATTCAGCGTCAGCGTAAGAAAATTGCCCCAAGCCAGCACCGCACCCTGTTTCTTGGCGTCCGCGAGATTGCTCGCGCTGACCGCCTTCGACAGCGGCGTGAAATAGTTGGAGAAGTCGAGCCCGCCGGTGATCCCCCCGATCACGGGCATGATGATGTCGCCGACCAGCGAGGTCACGATGCTGCCGAACGCAGCACCAATGATGACGCCGACCGCGAGGTCGACCACGCTGCCCTTCATGGCGAATTCGCGGAATTCCTTCAGCATCCGCAAACCCTTTTCCTCAACGCCGGCGACCGGATGGGCCATCGCTCGGGACAGACCTAGTTGATCAGGCCCGCATGCACCATGGCGCTGCGCACCGCCTGGCGCGTCGGTTCGGTCACCGGCACCATCGGCAGCCGCAGCTTCTCGTCGATCTTGCCGAGCAGCGAAAGCGCGTATTTCACCGGCGCCGGATTGGATTCGATGAAGAGATTGTTGTGCAGCGGCATCAGCTTGTCGTGCAGCTTGAGCGCGGTCTTGAGATCGCCCTTCTGCCAGGCGACGTGGAATTCGGAGCACAGCCGCGGCGCCACGTTGGAGGTGACCGAGATGCAGCCGTGACCGCCATGGGCCATGTAACCGAGCACGGTGGCGTCCTCGCCCGACAGCTGGTTGAAATCCTCGCCCATCTTCGCCCGCTGCTGCGAAACCCGCACCATGCTCGCGGTCGCATCCTTGACGCCGGCGATGTTCTTCAGTTCGAACAGCCGCGCCATGGTGTCCACGCTCATGTCGATCACCGACCGCGGCGGAATGTTGTAGATGATGATCGGAATGCCGATCGCGTCGTTGATCGCCTTGAAGTGCTGGTACATGCCTTCCTGGGTCGGCTTGTTGTAGTACGGTGTCACCACCAGCACCGCGCTGGCGCCCGCCTTCTCGGCGTGCTCCGCAAGCTCGATCGCCTCGCGGGTCGAATTGGAGCCGGCGCCGGCGATCACGGGAACGCGTCCCCCCGCCTCGTCGATGCACCATTCGACCACGCGCCTGTGCTCGTCGTGGCTCACCGTCGGGCTTTCACCTGTGGTGCCGACCGGCACCAGGCCATGGGTGCCCTCGGCGATTTGCCAGCTGACCAGGCCGCGGAAGGCCGCCTCATCCAGCGAGCCGTTCTTGAACGGCGTGACCAAGGCGGTGAATGAACCCCGGAAATTTGTCTTCGCTGCCATGGACTTCCTCCGAACGCGCGCTTTAAGGCCTTGCCCGCCACCAGAACCGGCAATTCGTGACAATTCATATCGGGTCTGGCGGGCGGGCGAAAGGCCCGCGCTGGACCGGCCACTGCCCCGCCGCAGCCGCGATTTTGCCGTGGTGCAGGCGCAGACATGCCGGACGCCTCGCGAATTTTACTATTTTGTCCACATATTCAATCAAATAGAGCTAGGCCTCAGCGATTGAATGATTCGCCGTCAGGGAATGTCGTGACCGCACCCTCCCGCGCAGCCGCATTGCGATCCACTGCTTTGGCGACGAGCCTGATGCTGGCCGCGGGAATGTGGGCGGCGGACGCCTCGGCCAAACCCAAAGTTCCATTGCCGAAGCCACGGCCGATCGCACGCAACGTCGTGCCCAGAACGACCCCGCCCGCAGCCACCACAGCGGCCAGGATTACGGTTCCCGCCATGACAACTGCACCGGCAAGCCTCGCCCCCGCGACTCGCCAGCATGCGGCGCTGCCGACGCCGCGCAAGCCGCCGCCGGCGCCCGCAGCGGTGGCAGCGACTGCATCGACCTCGCGGACCGATACCGATGCGCTGGAGAACGTGATCGAACTGGTTCGCAAGCACAACCCCGCGGATGCGACCCAGGCGGAGGCAGCGATATCGGATCCGGTCGCCCGGAAGCTCGCCGAATGGATCATCCTGCGCAGCGACGACAACGGCGCATCGGTCGAACGCTATCGCGCATTCATCGCGGCCAATCCGAGCTGGCCCTCACAGACCTTCCTGCGCCGGCGCCTCGAAGCGGCGCTGTGGGACGACCATCGTGAGGATGCCACGGTGTGGGCATGGTTCGAAAACGAGTCGCCAGTGTCGGCCAAGGGCAAGTTCTCGCTGGCGCGCGCGATGCTGGCGCGCGGCGACCGCGCCAATGCGGAGCGCCTGGTGCGCGACGCCTGGCGAACCGATTCGATGTCCGAAGACACCGAAGAGGCCGCGCTCGACCTGTTCGGTGCGCTTCTGACGCCGGGCGACCAGAAGGCGCGGATGGATCTGTTGTTGTACGGCAGCGAGCACGAGGCCGCGATGCGGGCCGCCAGGCGGCTGGGCCCGGCTCAAGTCGCGCTCGCCAAGGCGCGCGTTGCGGCCTATCGCAAGGCCTCCAATTCCAGGGCGCTGCTGGATGCGGTTCCGAACGAACTGCACAGCGATCCCGGCTATATCTTCAGCCGGATCCAGCTGCTTCGCCGCGAGGAGAAATTCGCCGAGGCAGCCCAGCTGATGCTCGCCGCGCCGAAAGACCCGCCGCGGCTCTACAACGTCGACGAATGGTGGATCGAGCGGCGATTGCTGTCGCGCAAGATGATCGATACCGGCGAGTACCGCACCGCCTATCTGATCGCGCGCGACGCGGCACTTCCGGCGCGCGACATCTACAAGACCGAGCAGGAATTCACGGCGGGCTGGATTGCGCTGCGCTTTCTCACCGATCCGGCCACCGCCGCGCAGCACTTTGCGCGCATCGGCGTCGGCAGCGTCAACCCGACCACGCTGGCGCGCGCCGGCTACTGGCAGGGCCGCGCCGCGGAGGCTTCGGGCCGCTCACAGGAGGCGCGCGCCGCCTACACCGCGGCGGCGGCGCAATCGACCAGCTATTACGGTCAGTTGGCGCGCGCCAAACTCGGCCTGCCCCAGATCGAGCTCAACGGCGTTCCCGCAGCCCGGTTGCGCGGCATCGAGAGGCTCGAGATCGTCCGCGCCACGCAATTGCTCTATGAGCTCGACGAACGCGAGCTTGCGGTCCCGATTTTCGCCGACATGGGCGAAAACGGCGACCCCGACGCGCTGGTCGGCCTCGGCGAACTGGCCTCGCGCTATGGCGACGCCCGCAACATGCTGCTGGTCGGCAAGGCCGCGCTCAACCGCGGGCTGCCGTTCGATTTCTACGCCTACCCGGTGACGGGGATCCCGCCGTTCAAGTCGATCGGGCCGCAGATCGAGCAGAGCATCGTGTTCGCGATCGCGCGGCAGGAGAGCGCCTTCAACCCGTCGGTGGTCTCGCCGGCGCAGGCCTACGGGCTGATGCAGGTGACGCCGGACGCGGGCCGCTACGTCTGCAAGAGGGCCGGCGTCGGCTTCGATCTCGGCCGGATGAAGACCGATCCGGTTTACAATGCCGCCCTCGGCGCCGCCGAGCTCGGCGGACTGATCGAGGACTATCGCGGCTCCTACATCATGACATTCGCCGCCTACAATGCCGGCCGCGGCAGCGTCAAGAAATGGGTCGAGCGCTACGGCGATCCGCGCGATCCCAAGGTCGACGCGGTCGACTGGGTCGAGCTGATCCCGTTCTCCGAGACCCGCAATTACGTGCAGCGGATCATGGAGAACCTGCAGGTCTATCGTTTCAGATTCGGCGGCGGCACGCGGCTCCAGATCGAGGCCGACCTGCACCGGGGCGCCAGCATCGAATAGCGACGTCGCGTTTGCCTGGCGCGTGCCCTGGATGCTGCGCAGCGCCGTAAGCGCGTTCACGCGCGTCTTCGACGCGGTATGCTTCGGCGTGGTGCGCTGCCAATCCGGGATCCACGCTACTTTCATGGGTCCCGGCTCTGCGGTGCATCGTACCGGACGATGCGGAGCCTGTCATCGGGCGCGCATCCGCGCGACCCGTTGGCATCGCCGGGAGAACGCTGCACCGGGACACGAGACTTTCTGACGCCCGGCACAAGAAAAACCCCCGGCAGTTGCCTGCCGGGGGTTTTCCTTGGAGAGTTGTCAGACGGTCGAGATCAGAAGTTGCGCTGAACGCGAACGTTGACGGACACCGTGTCCTGGTTCTTGAAGTCATAAGCTTGGGTCGGCTGGGGAGCACCCGGCGAGAAGACCGAGAAGCCCGACATGGCTGTTTGCAGATGGGTCCACATCGCTTCGGCCGAGAACGTCAGGTTCTTGACTGGAGTCCAGCGGGTCACGACACCGAGTTCCGAAAGGGCAAAGTTCGGATTGCAGGCATAGGTCGTGCCGAGACCGGGATGTGTGAGCGCGAAGACCGCACAGTACTCGGCTGCCTCGACAGCGTCATGCCGCACCCAGCCCACGCCGCCGAACAAGCTGCTCGACCAGTAGGGATCCCAGTTGTGGTTGAACGCGCCGCGAACACCAAAAGCTTCCGTCAGATGGATGGATCCATCGCCGCCGAAGGCGGTCGGGAGATACATGCCATCAGTGGTCGCACCGAACCCGTAGCTGTTATTGGGTCCGAACTGACCGGGAACACCACCAAGCATCGCGAAGGATGGCGATGCGCCCGATGTGGAGATCACGTTCTTGGTGTCACCCTTTGCCCAGCTCGCATCGAACTTGATGTCGTCGCCGGGACCGGTCGGGATGTTCTTGATCTGCAACGCGACCATCACCGATCCACCCAACTTGGTGTCGGGATGACCCGACAGGACGGAGTCGGTCGCAGCGGTCGCACCCGCCAAACCAACACCGCCAGCACCAAGGACGTTGTAGGAAGCATTGACGGTATGCAACGCACCCGACACCTGGAACAGACCCCAAGCCTGGTCGACGCGGACGTTGCCAACGAGGTCCGGAGCTACAAAGCCGCCGTACGCGGTCTGGCCAAAACCGCTCCCGGCAATGCCCTGGGAGAGGTTGTACAATCCGGTGCGGTTAAACACGGTCGGATCATCTAGGCCGATGGTGGCGGACACGCCGTTGCCGAACTGCGCGGAGTACTGGATGTTGTTCACGCCGGTGACCGTATCGTGGCCGCCGATCAGGAACGAGGTGTTGTTGCCCGGATAACCATGCCAGGGCGACGCATAGGCCGAAGCAGACTTACCGAAGGTGAAGCCGGCGAACTGGATGAACGCGTTTTCGACCGCGACATAGCCGCCGCCGGGATTGCTAAGAAACGCATTGCTGATACCAGCGAGCGTACTGACCGGCGAGATGGTGGCCGGTTGCGAGCTGCCGAAGTTCTGGAATTGGAAGTCGCCCTGAGCGAAGGTGCGGACGACGCCGTATTCGGTGGCGGTACGGGTATCAACCGTCAAAGCCATACGAGAACGGCTATTGATCCGGTCGGCGAACCGGTTGCCCTGACCGCCGTCACCGCTGTAGAACGGCTGATCGTAGACGCCGCCGTTGAACGTGCTGTCGACGCGCAGATAACCACCCAGCTTGATGCAGGTGTCGGTGCCCGGAATGTAGAAGAAACCGGCACCATACAGGGAGCAGATCCTCACGTACTCGACCGCTTTGGCCTTGACGGGAAGATCAGCTGCCTG
>DATNMT010000665.1:0-7580 GCA_035602495.1 Bradyrhizobium sp. | reverse complement strand
TAAGGCGCCTCCTCACCATGAGGCTCTTTTCAATCCGTCATCGCCATGGCGCGCAGCGCCTGACGCTCCCGCACCGACAATTTCTCGGTCTCCGATTTCAACTGGCCGCAGGCGGCCAGGATGTCGCGGCCGCGCGGCGTGCGCACCGGCGAGGAGTAGCCGGCGTTGAAGATATATTCGGAGAATTTTTCGATCTGTTCCCAGTCCGAGCATTCGTAGACCGTGCCTGGCCACGGATTGAACGGAATGAGGTTAATCTTGGCCGGAATCCCCTTCAAGAGCTTCACCAGCAGTTTGGCGTCATCGAGCGAATCGTTGACCCTTTTCAGCATGACATATTCGAAGGTGATGCGCCGCGCGTTGGAGGAGCCGGGATAATCGCGGCAGGCCTGCAGCAGTTCGGCGATCGGATATTTGCGGTTCAGCGGCACCAGCTCGTCGCGCAATTCGTCGCGCACCGCATGCAGCGAGATCGCCAGCATGACGCCGATCTCGTCGCCGGTCCTGATGATGTTGGGCACTACGCCCGAGGTCGACAGCGTGATGCGGCGGCGGGAAATGCCGATGCCCTCATTGTCGGCGACGATCAGCAGCGCATCGCGCACCGCGTCGAAATTATACAGGGGCTCGCCCATGCCCATCATCACCACATTGGTGACCAAGCGGCTGCCGGTCGGGGTTTCGCGGTCGGCCCAGTCGTTGAGACGGTCGCGCGCCACCATGATCTGGCCGACGATCTCGCCGGCGGTGAGGTTGCGCACCAGCCGCTGGGTGCCGGTGTGGCAGAACGAACAGTTCAGCGTGCAGCCGACCTGCGAGGAAACGCACAGCGTGCCGCGGTCGGTTTCCGGAATGTAGACGCACTCGACCTCATGCGCCTTCTCCACCGCATCGCCGCTCGGCAATCGCAGCAGCCATTTTCGGGTGCCGTCGTTGGAGACCTGCTCGGCGACCACCTCGGGCCGCGCCACCGTGAAATGCTGCTCGAGTTCCCCGCGCATTTCCCTGGAGATACTGGTCATCTCGTCGAAGTTTTGGGCACCCCGGACATAGATCCAGTGCCAGAGCTGCTGCACCCGCATCTTGCGCTGCGCCGCCGCCACGCCGATTTCCCCCAGCCGCTCCGCGATCTCGGCGCGCGACAGCCCGACCAGCGACGGCCTTGCCGGCGGCACATAGGTTTCTAGCGCGACCTTTTCCAAGGGAGCGTTTGAATTGGCTTCGATTGCAGCGCCAGTCATTGCATCACGGTCTAAAGGTTTCTCCCTCATCCTGAGGCGCGGCGTCTTCGCCGCGTCGCGAAGGATGAGTGTGTGGCCTCATGGTTCGAGACGGCGCAAGAGCGCCTCCTCACCATGAGGAGAGACAGCCACCAGATAGGCCTTCTGCGGCCTTCAAACAACGCTGTTTTTGGGTATGGCCGCTTAGCGCTTGCAATCCTGCGCCAGCCGGTCGAGCGCCTGGGAGAGGCCCTTCAGCGAAAACGTGTCGGTGGTTTCGGTACCCTTGGCGGAGACGCCCTTGACGGTGACGTCGGCGGCCTTGCGCATCGCCTCGACCATCCGCTCTTCCTCGGCGGCGTTCTTGATCCAGAGGCCATCGCCCTGGGTGTACATCGCGTAAGTGCCGCCGCCGACCTCCAGCGTCGATTCCGAGCCGGGCTTCAAGGTGTAGCCGATCATGATCGACACTTCGTTGGTGACTTTTTCCGCCGGACGCGTCGAGACGAAGGCATAGGCGGGGTCGCGCGGGCGATTCGGCGGATTGGTTTTCGACGACGATGGTTTGGCCAGCGCAAAGCACACCTTTTTGCCGTTGGGCGTTGCGGTGTATGCGCCCCAGTTGCCGTACTGGCCGATCAGCGTCGGTTCCGCGCCGCCGGCGACGGCCGCCGCCGGCTTGGTATCCGGCTTTGCCGGCTCCGGTTTTGCCGCGGTGGATTTGGCTGCCTTCGGCGACGCGCTCTGCGCCTGCGCGAGGCTTGCGCCCCCGCACACCAACACACTTAGCCCCAGAATTGTCAGCATTCCCCGCACGGACATGACCAAATCTGGTTCCCTTATCATTGTGACTGGAAGATGGCTCCGACACCGCTTCGTCACACAGCGAGGGATAGCCGGGAAATGCCTTTTTGGAAAGGCAGTTACGAAACGGCTAACCGGGTTCGCGCGTTACGATTTCGACCGCGCCGCCCGCTGCTTCTCCCACTGCGTGTCGCTCCATTGCAGCAGATCCTCGGCGCCGGAACTGCGCAAATGCGCGCCGCCATCCTGCACCACCATCTCGCCATTGATGTAGCCGCAGGAATCGGAAACCAGAAAGCTTGCGAGATCGGCGAGTTCGCGATGCTGGCCGACGCGGCCGAGCGGATTGCGCGACGCCCAATCATCGTCGCGGCCCTCGGGCCGCAGCTGGCCCGATGCGCCCGTGGTCGGAAATGCGCCGGGCGCGATCGCCACGGTGCGGATGCCTTTGGGTCCCCACTCCACGGCGAGACTTTTGGTCATTGCCAGAACTGCGGATTTCGCCATCGCCGACGGCACCGTGAAGGCGCGGCCGGTGATGGTCGAGGTCGACAGGATGCTCAGCACCACGCCCTCGTGTTTGCTTTCGATCCAGCGCCTGCCGGCGCCGAGCGTGCAATACATCGCGCCGTGCAAGGTGGGCGCGAGAATGGCGTCGGCGGCGCGAAACGACAGATGCTCGGTCTGCGCGATGAAGGTCGCGGCCGCATTGTTGACCAGCACGTCGAGCGGGGCATCGCGCCATATCTGATCCAGCATGGCGTCGACGGCGCCGCCATCGCGAATATCGCATTTGATCGCGGCGACCTTGCCGCCGGGATCGCGGCGCATCTCCGCCGCAGTCGCCTCCAGCAATTCCAGCCTTCGGCCGCAGATGATGAGTTCGGCGCCAAGCTCGATGAAGCGGCGCCCCATCGCCGCCCCAAGCCCCGAGCCGCCGCCGGTGACCAATATCCGCTTTCCCTTGAGCAGGCCTTTTTCAAACATGGTTCGATTTCCTTTGCTCCGTCATTCCGGACCGGCGCGTAGCGCTGGATCCGGAATCCCGAGATTATTGATCCAATTTGCCGCGCGAGATTCCCCGATGTGCAACTGCACATCTGAGGTTCGCGCTTACGCGCGCCCCGGAATCACGGCCTTCTATTGTCCCCCGGCTGCAAATACGGCATGAAGCATCCAGCCCCGACTGTGCGTCCGAAAATCAGGTGTGTCCATGAAAGCCATTCTCTGCTCGCAATATTGCGGTCCCGACGATCTCGCGCTCAGCGAGGTGCCCGATCCCGTGCCGGGGCCGAACGAGGCCGTGATCGCGATCAAGTCCGCGGCGCTGAATTTCTTCGACCTGTTGATGATCCAGGGCAAGTACCAGATCAAGCCGCCATTCCCGTTTTCGCCGGCGGCCGAAGTCGCCGGCGTCATCGAAAGCATCGGCTCTGGCGTCACCGACCTCAAGGTTGGCGACCGCGTGGTGGCGTCCTGCGGCCACAATGGCGCGCGCGAGAAGATCGCGCTGCCGGCCGACTCGATCGTGAAAATTCCCGACAATCTGGATTTCGATCGCGCCGCCGGGATCATCATCATCTACGGCACCGCGCTGCATGCGCTGGAGGATCGCGCAAGCCTCAAACCCGGCGATACCATGGCGGTGCTCGGCGCTGCCGGCGGCACGGGACTGGCGGCCTGCGAACTCGGCAAACTGATGGGCCTGAAGGTGATCGCCTGCGCCTCCTCGGACGAAAAGCTCGAATTCGCCAAGGCGCACGGCGCCGAGCTCGGGCTGAACTACGCCAGGGAGGACCTCAAGGACGGCCTGCGGAAACTCACTGGCGGCAAGGGCGCCGATATCATTTTCGATCCGGTCGGCGGCTCTTACGCCGAGGCGGCCTTGCGTTCGATCGCGTGGGAAGGCCGTTTCCTGGTGATCGGATTTGCGGCCGGCGACATTCCGAAAATGCCGCTCAATCTGGCGCTGCTGAAAGGCTGCGACATCCGCGGCGTGTTCTGGGGCGCCTGGGCGCGGATTAATCCGGAGAAGAACCGCGCCAACCTGGAAAAGCTCGTCAAGTGGACCGCGGAGGGCAAGATCTCCTCCCATGTCGACCGCACCTTCCCGCTGGCGCAAACCGCGGATGCCTTGAAGGTGCTGGCGGGCCGCAAGGCGATGGGCAAGGTGATCCTGCATCCGTGAGGAAGGGGCCGCCGGCCGGCGATCGAATGAGGCGACGCGAATTCATCATGCTGGTCGGCGGCGCGGCGGTCACATGGCCGCTGGCAGCAACCGCCGAGCATGCGGCGAAGATACCGCGCGTGGTATTCTTCTCGCCCATTGACTTGCCGGCGCGGACCATCGCCATTCGCGCCCAACTGCGCGAACTCGGCTATCTCGAAGGGCACACGATCCGCCTGGAGTTTCGCGACGCCGGCGGGGATGTCGACAAGCTCCCGGCGCTTGCCGAGGAACTGGTTCGCGAGGGCGACGTCGACGTATTCGTTACCGTGACCGGTCCCGCTTCGGCAGCGGCCTATCGGGCGACCAAGACCATCCCGATTGTTGCCTTTGTCGCCGGCGATCCCGTCGCTTTCGGATTGGCGCAGAGCCTCGCGCATCCCGGTGGCAACGTCACCGGGGTTGCGGTTCTGGCCGAGGAAACCAGCGTCAAGCGCGTAGAGCTGTTGCGTGAGGTTGCGCCACGCGCGGTTCGGCTGGCGGTGGCGGTGACGAAAGTTGCGCAGAGTGTGCGAATTCTTGGACCGATCCAGGAAACCGGCCCCAAGCTCGGCTTCACGGTCGAAATCATCCGGATCGACGATCCCGCCGATCTTGCCAACGCGCTTCGGCCGGAAGTGCTCGCCGGCTTCGACGCGTTGATGTTTCCGCCGGACGCGATCCTGGATAGTCGCAAGGCCGACGTCATCAAACTGATCAATCCGGGCAACAAACCGGCGATTTTTTCGCAGCCGGAGTGGGCCGATAGCGGCGGCCTGATCGCGTTCGGCCCCGATTTCGCGGATGCCGCCCGCCACCAGATCGAGCAGCTCGATCGGGTGCTGAAGGGCGAAAAGCCGGCCGACCTGCCGTTCGACCGCTCCACCCGATTTCAGCTCACCGTCAACTTGCTCACCGCGCACGCCATGGGCATCGAACTGCCCCCGGCGCTGCTGGCCCGCGCGGACCGGGTTGTCGAATAGCGCCCGTCAGTTGCTATTGCACCTGGCAGGAGGCGTTTGGGCCATCGCCGGGACCGACAATGCCAATCCGAAAATTAATATCAATTGTGGGCGATACTCCGGTCAACTCGCATTGGAACCCCCTGCCGCAGGAATTACCGGTGGACAGCGTACGTTGCGCCGCAATGAAATCAAGATATCTCCCAAATCGTGCCGGCGAATGTCGCTTTTTGGTCCGATTCGAAATGCGAGCTAGGGGTTCGGTAGCGGGGCGCCTGGCCGACAACAACAATACAAGCCGATGCCGGAATGCCCCGATGTTGCGTTAGTAGCGTGGAGGCATAACCCATGGCGCGGAATATCAGGCTCACGCCGTATGACGAGCAGCTGTTCGGGGAGTTTGACGAGGACGCAACCGGTCTTGACTTGACGGCCTACGGGTCGACGCTGCCGATGCCGACGGACAGCGACTTGCTTCCCGAAGATCCGATGCCACTGTTTCTCGCCGCTGATGACGAGGAAGAGCCGAGAGCGCGGAGATTTGGATCCGGCGGAGATGGCAGTCTCAATTCAGCGGTGGGGCCGCGGATTTTCAAAGCCGGCGTTTTCGTGGCGGTCGCCGCGGCGATCGCATTTGCCCTGTCATCGGTCGAAAACCCGCTGGCGCTGTTTGCCAACGCCAAGGCGTCGCTGAACAGTTCGCCTGCCGATCAGGCGGACGCGACACCGCCATCGCAACCCGTCGCCGGCGTGCAACCGGCGAGCAGCGGACCGCCGACACCGGTCGTGCCGTCAACCGTGGGCATTGCGGCTGCAGCGCCGGCCGCGCAGGCCGCACCGACGCGCGAGGATCTCGCGCTTGCGCTGAAGACGGCCCGCCAGAACGTGACCGAAACCGCTCGGCCGCAAGCCGCGGCCGCGCCGGCAAGACGGCTCGATGCCGACGAACTCGCCAATCTGCTGAAACGCGCCAAGGGCCTGATCGCGGTCGGCGACATCGCGCCAGCCCGACTGCTGCTGGAGCGTGCGGCGGACGCGCAGGAGGCCAGCGCGGCGCTGCTGCTGGCACAGACCTACGACCCGGCGGTGCTCGGAGCGCAGGACATGCGCAGCATCACGCCCGATCCGGCCAGGGCGCGCGACTGGTACCAGAAGGCGGCGCGGCTCGGCTCAGCGGATGCGAGGCAGCGCCTGGCTCAAATGCAGAATTAGCTTTTTCAAGCAAGCGGGGACAGCAATGCGACGATTACTTGCGATGGCGATATTCGCCATGATGATGGCGTTTGGCTTCGCGGCGGTGGCCGAGGAGACGGAATTCGACCCGGCCAAGGTCAGCGACAGCCTCAAGGCGATCTTCCAGTTCGGATCGGTGGACACCAAGAAGGCGCTCAACGCCAACACGGTGACGCTGATATCCGGCACCATCGGCGGCACCTATGTCCAGTTCGGCGCCGACCTCGCTTCGGTGCTTGATGACGGCAACAAGCTGCGCGTGCTGCCGATCGTCGGCCGCGGCTCGGTGCAGAGCGTCGCCGATATCCTGTTCCTGCAGGGCGTCGACCTCGGCATCGTACGCTCCGACACACTCGATTATCTGGAGAAGAAGGGCTTTGCGAAAGACATCAAGAAACAGTTCACCTATGTGACGAAGCTTTACAATGAAGAGATGCACGTCATCGCGTCGAAATCGGTCCGCAATTTGAAGGAGCTCGACGGCAAGACCATCAGCGTCGACCTTCCCAATGGCGGCACCTTCGTCACCGCGCTGACGGTGTTCGAGCGGCTCGGCATGAAGCCCAAGGTCGTCTATATCGAGCAACGCATCGCAATGGAGAAGTTGAAGGCCGGCGAAATCGACGGCGTGATCGTCGTCGGCGGCAAGCCGTACAAGTCGGTGAGCGGTTTCAAGGACGACCGCTTTCATCTGGTAAATGTCGATTACGCCAAGCCGCTGCAGGGCGACTATCTGCCCGCGACGCTGTCGGCGAAGGATTATCCCAACCTGATCTCGGACCAGGAGCAGGTCGACACCATCGCGGTGCCGGCGGTGCTGGCGGCCTATAACTGGTCGCCCAATACCGACCGCTATCGCAAGGTCGCGCTGTTCGTGGACAGCTTCTTCACCAAGTTTCCCACCTTCCAGAATCCGCCCTTCCATCCGAAGTGGAAGGAGGTCTCGCTGTCGGCCCCGCTGCAGGACTGGCAGCGCTTCCCGGCGGCCAAGCAATGGCTCGACAGCCATGGAATCGAGCCGGTCGCGCGCGTCAGGTTCGACGAATTCCTCAAGCAGAATGGCACGACCGGAAAGCTGCCGCCCAATACCGACAAGGACACGTTGTTCAAGCAATTCCAGGCCTGGCAGGCCGAGCAGAACGCAAGGGCGCAGGC
>DATNMT010000662.1:0-3034 GCA_035602495.1 Bradyrhizobium sp. | reverse complement strand
CAGGCGATGGCCGATTACCTCGCCGCCATCGAAGCGCAGAAGCCCGAGAGGAAGAAGAACGCCGCAATCTCGAAGTGGCTGTTTCCCTCGTTCGGCGAGAGCGGACACCTGACGCGGCAGCATTTCGCGCGCGACCTCAAGGAACTGGCCGCCTCTGCCGGGCTGGCGCCACGGCTGGTCTCGCCGCACGTGCTGCGCCATGCCTTTGCCAGCCACCTCCTGCACAACGGCGCCGATTTGCGGATCGTGCAGACGCTGCTCGGCCACACCGATATCTCGACCACGCAGATCTACACCCATGTGGTCGAGGAACGCCTCAAGAGCCTGGTGCGCGACCTGCATCCTCTCGCGGAGAAGTAGGCGCCTTGACTTCGGCGCCGTCTCACCCGAAAGAGCCATTCCAAGCCCGCGACCACCTCCGCGCGCGATCGGCAAGACCGCTCTGACCTCGCCTCGGACTGCGCGTTAACCAATTGAAGATACACGACTTAATTGCGCGAAGGAGAACCGCTTCGCTCCCCGCCGCGTTCGCCGCTATATTGATTTGATGCCGGATCTCATGCGCTCCTATCTCGATTTCGAAAAGCCCGTCGCCGAACTCGAAGCCAAGGTCGATGAATTGCGCGCGCTGGCTGCAACCGGCAGCGACATCGGCGACGAGATCGCGCGGATCGAGGACAAGGCGCAGCAGGCGCTTGTCGATCTCTACGCCAACCTGACGCCGTGGCAGAAGACTCTGGTGGCGCGGCATCCGCAGCGGCCGCATTTCACCGATTTCATCAATGCGCTGATCACGGACTTCACGCCGCTCGCCGGCGACCGCAAGTTCGGCGAGGACGAGGCGCTGATGGGCGGGTTCGGCCGCTTCCGCGGCGACAGCATCTGCGTGATCGGCCAGGAAAAGGGCGCCACCACCGAGAGCCGCATCAAGCATAATTTCGGCATGGCGCGCCCGGAAGGCTACCGCAAGGCGGTCCGGCTGATGGAAATGGCCGAGCGGTTCGGCATTCCCGTGCTCTCGATCGTCGATTCCGCCGGCGCCTACCCCGGCATCGGCGCCGAGGAGCGCGGCCAGGCGGAGGCGATCGCACGCTCCACTGACGCGTGCCTGTCGCTGGGCGTGCCCAATGTCGCGATCATCACCGGCGAAGGCATGTCGGGCGGCGCCATCGCCATCACCACGGCGAATCGCGTGCTGATGTTCGAACACGCCATCTACAGCGTGATCTCGCCGGAGGCGGCGTCCTCGATCCTGTGGCGCGACGGCACCAAGGCCCAGGAGGCCGCAACGTCCATGAAGATCACGGCGCAGGACATGCTGCGGTTCGGGGTGATCGATTCGATCCTGAGGGAGCCTTCCGGCGGCGCCCACCGCGATCCGCAAGCCATGATCGCAGCCACCGGCGAGGCCATCGCCCAGGCGTTCGACGAGCTGCGCAACCTCGACGCCGACGCCGTCCGCCGGCAGCGGCGCCAAAAGTTCCTCGATATCGGCCGAAAGCTGGCCTGAATTACCGCGTTTTTGCGGAAAATGGCCGCAAACTGTGGCAGTTTGACCATTGATCCCGACTTTTTCAAGAATCCGCCATTTTGGCCCCAATTAGGCCCAGACACCGATATTTAACTCCTGTTCATCATGGCTGAGGGGAACCTGCCGTAATGCACCCGTCGGCTTGCGAGCGGGGAAGCCGAAGGGTAGTATTTTAGTCAATGGCTTCAGGGCATGGACGCTATGATTGGGGTGCGAACATTGCCCGTTGGGTGTGGAGCTTTGCATTGATTTATCGCTCGCTGGTTCGCGCGCTCATCACATCCGTCGCGCTCGCGGCCGGTGTGCTGCTGGCCGGCTGCGACAGCGATGAAATCTCGCTCGCCAACAACGCCAAGGCCAACCAGCCGGTCCCGCCAAAGCTGATCGCCGCGATGGTCGAGAGGGACATGGATCTGCAATCGCCGATCCTGGTCCGGCTCTTCAAGCAGGAGGCCGAACTCGAGGTCTGGAAGCAGGACCGTTCGGGCCGCTTCGCGCTGTTGAAGACCTATCCGATCTGCCGCTGGTCGGGCGACCTCGGGCCCAAGGTGCGCGAAGGCGACCGCCAGGCCCCGGAGGGTTTCTACAATATCTCGCCGGCGCAGATGAATCCGCAGTCGGCCTATTACCTGTCGTTCAACACCGGCTATCCCAACGCCTATGACCGGGCGCTCGGGCACACCGGCTCGGAACTGATGGTGCATGGCGACTGCTCGTCGCGCGGCTGCTACGCGATGACCGATGAACAGATCGCGGAAATCTATTCGCTGGGGCGTGAATCCTTCTTCGGCGGCCAGAAGTCGTTCCAGTTTCAGGCCTACCCGTTCCGGATGACGCCGATCAACATGGCGAAACATCGCAACAACCCGAACATGCCGTTCTGGAAAATGATCAAGGAAGGCTACGATCATTTCGAGGTGACGCGGCAGGAGCCGAAGGTCGATTTCTGCGAGAAGAAATACGTGTTCGATGCCGTGAAGGCGCCCAATGCCAAGCGGGATCCGGTATTCGAAGCCTCGGCCAAATGCCCGGCCTATGCGATCCCCGACGAAGTCGCCGACGCGGTCCGCGAGAAGCAAGAGGCGGATCATGCCGAGACCGCCAAACTGATCGAACGCGGAACGCCGGTCGCGCGGATCAATACCGGGATCGACGGCGGCATGAACAAGGTGTTCGCCGCCAGGGTGCCCAACGGCTCGACCGGCCTGTCCGAGGGCGGCGACATGCAGGGAATTGCGCTGCTGACCATGCCGCGCGCGCCCGGCACCATCCCCTCGACCGTCAATCCGCCTCGCGGGCCGGTGACTTCTCCGGATGAACCGCTGGCGGCCTCGATGGCGCCGGCCGCGCCCGCGACGCGCGTGGCCTCGGCGGCGCCCGCGAATACGCAATCCGACGGTGGGTTCTTCAGCACCCTCGCCCGCAAGGTCGGCCTCACCGGCAACACTGCGGCCGACACCACCGCAAGCGCGCCGCCGCCGGCTCCGGCAAAGCCGAAGGTCA
>DATNMT010000661.1:0-6762 GCA_035602495.1 Bradyrhizobium sp. | reverse complement strand
TGACCTTCTATCTCAATGGCGGCCGCTACGTGACCACCGACGATGCCTATGTCGGCGCCCAGAAGATCCTGATCACACCGGACATCTCCGGCAAGATCATTCAGATCGCCGTCAAGGAAGGCCAGCAGGTCGTAACCGGCGACACCCTGTTCCAGATCGATCCGGTGCCGTTCCGATTGGCGGTGGCGCAGGCGCGCGCCAAGCTCGACGATGCGAGGTCGAGCCACGACAACCTCGTCGCCAACATCAAGCTCTATGACCAGACCATCGAACTCGTCAACGCCGGTATCGCGCTCAAGCAGCGCGACGTCGATCGCAAGACCGCGCTCGCCAAGAGCAATTTCGGCTCGCAGCTCGACCTCGACAACAGCGCCACCGCGCTGGTCACCGCGCAATCCCAGCTGCAGTTCGTCAGGCAGCAGAGATCGACCGCGCTCAATCAGCTGCTCGGCAATCCCGAGCTGCCGCTCGACGAATTTCCGGCCTACGCCCAGGCCAAGGCCGCGCTCGACGACGCCCAGCGCAACCTCGATCTGACCACGGTGCGGGCGCCGATGGCCGGAGTTGCGACGCAGGTCGAGCAGATTCAGCTCGGCCGCTTCTCCATGGCGGGCGTGCCGGTGTTCTCGATCATCGATATCGCCAACCCCTGGGTCGACGCCAACCCGAAGGAAGCGGATTTCACCTATGTCGGGGTCGGACAGCCGGTCTCGATCGACGTCGATGCCTTCCCGGATCATGTCTTCAAGGGCACCGTCGGCTCGCTTAGCCCCGGCACCGGCGCGCAGTTCGCGATCCTGCCGCCGCAAAACGCCACCGGCAATTTCGTCAAGGTGGTGCAGCGCGTGCCGGTGCGGATCTACTTCGACCCCAACGACAAATACGTCAAGAAGCTGAAGGCCGGCATGAGCGCCTATACCTCGATCGATACCGGCCATCGCCGTTCGCTCGCCTCGCTGTTCGGCTTCTCGCCGGCGGTGGCGGCAAAGGACGACTGACGATGTCGGCGGCCGCAGCACCAATTGCCGTTCCCGGCCTGCGCCGGAACATGGTGACGATCTGCGCCATGACCGCGACCATCATGCAGGCGCTCGACACCACCATCGCCAATGTCGCGCTGCCCTATATGCAGGGCACGCTGTCGGCGTCGCAGGACCAGATCAACTGGGTCTTGACCTCCTACATCGTCGCGGCCGCGATCATGACCGCGCCGGTTGGGTGGATCGCCAACCGGTTTGGCCGCAAGCGCATCTTCATTCTCTGTTCCGGCGGATTCACCGTGGCATCGCTGCTGTGCGGGGTGGCACAGGACATCAACGAGATGGTGCTGTTTCGCCTGTTGCAGGGCATGTTCGGCGCGGCGCTGGTGCCGCTGTCGCAAGCGGTGATGCTGGACTCCTACGCGCTGCATGAGCGCGCCAAGGCGATGTCGATCTGGGGCATGGGCGTGATGATGGGCCCGATCATGGGGCCGTCGCTCGGCGCCTGGCTGACCGAGACCTACTCCTGGCACTGGGTGTTCTTCGTCAACCTGCCGTTCGGCATCTTCACCGTGCTCGGCCTCTTGATCTTCATGGACGAGACCCGGAAGGACCGCGAGCTGCGCTTCGACTGGTTCGGTTTTCTTGCCCTCGCCGTCGGCATCGGGAGCTTGCAGATCGCGCTCGACCGCGGCGAACAGCTGGGCTGGTTCGAATCCAGCGAAATCATCGCCGAATTCATCGTCTCGATCGTCGGCTTCTATTATTTCTTCGCCCATTCGCTGACCACGGCGAGGCCTTTCATCCAGTTCGCCATCTTCAAGGACAAGAATTTCGTCGGCGGCTGCGTGTTCATGGCGGTGATGGGGCTGGTGCTGTTCTCGACCATGGCGGTGTCCTCGCCGTTCCTGCAGAACGTGATCGGCTATCCGATCATCACCGCGGGGTTGCTGCTGGCGATGCGCGGCTGCGGCACGTTTGTGGCCATGATGCTGGTCGGCCGCCTGATGCGCTATATCGAGGCGCGCACGCTGATCATCTCCGGCCTCAGCCTGACCTGCCTCTCGCTGTACTACATGACCGGATGGACCGATCAGACCGGCGTGCCCGAAATCGTGGTCGTCAGCGTCGTGCAGGGTTTCGGCTTCGGCCTCGTGTTCGTGCCGCTCTCCACGGTGGCGTTCCTGACGCTGCCGAACCATCTGCGTACCGACGGCACCTCGATGCTGACCTTGATGCGCAACGTCGCCTCCTCGGTCGGCATTTCCATCGTCATCGCGCAGCTCACGGAGGGATCGCGGCGGGTTTACGCGATCCTGAACGAACACGTCACCCCGTTCAATCACGCCATGCAGATGCCCGACGTGAGCAGGATGATCAATATGGGCACGGATACGGGGCGCGCCCTGGCCGACGTGATGATCGGCCTGCAGGCGCAGATCATCGCGTTTTCGCTGGACTACCAGATGGTGATGCTGTTCACGATGTGCGCGATCCCGCTCGCGATCATGATCGGTTCGACCAAGGCCGCGCTGCGCAAACAGCAGCTGGCGCCGGACCACGCGGCGATGGAGTAGGCGACTGCCGTCATGCGCGGGCTTGACCCGCGCATCCATCACACTTCGCAAAAGCATTTCTTGAGCGATGGATGGCCGGGTCAAGCCCGTCCATGACGAGGGGAAAATCATGCGACGCTGCGCGCGTCCTCTCGCAAATCTCAAATCTCGAAAAACACCGTCTCGTTGTCGCCCTGCAGGTGGACGTCGAAGCGATAGACGGCCGTGCCGTTGCCTTGCTCGCGCCTGGCGATCAGGGTGGCGCGGCGATCGGCCGGGACCAGCGCCATTACGGGGTCAGCGGCGTTGGCGGCCTCGCCGTCGAAATAGATCCGCGTGTAGTTATGCAGCAGCATGCCGCGCGCGAACACCGCGAGCAGGATATGCGGCGCCTGCGGCTTGCCGTCGGGATCGGGCACCGAACCCGGCTTGACGGTGTCGAAGGCATAATCGCCGTTCGGATCGGTGCCGCAGCGCCCAAAACCCCTGAACGTCGCGTTCGGCAATGCGCGCCTGTCCTTGGGGTCGGCAAAGCGGCCCTGCGCGTCGGCCTGCCAGATCTCCAGCATGCAATCCGGCACCGGCTGCCCGTCGCCGTCGAACACCCGGCCCTCCACCCTGATCCGCTCGCCGGTGGTATCCGCCGTGACGAGGTTGCTGGTGAAGGCGTCGTTCCAGTCGTATTTGCCGTCCGGCGTCAGCCCGTATTTGAAAAACGGACCGACGGTCTGCGATGGCGTGATGCCCTGCGCTTTATTTCCCGACACTATTTGGTCTCCATCGGCGTGGCACCGCGTCCACGCAGCACGATGTTGAAGCGGTAGCACAGCGCCCATTCCGGCTGGGTGTTTTCCAGATCGAAGGCGGAAACCATCCGCATCCGCGCCTTCTCGTCGGCGACCGAATTGAAGATCGGATCGAATTCGAACAGCGGATCGCCGGGGAAATACATCTGCGTCACCAGCCGCGACACAAAGGAATGGCCGAACACCGAGAAATGGATGTGGGCCGGCCGCCAGGCATTGTGATGGTTGCCCCAGGGATAGGCGCCGGGTTTGACCGTGACGAACCGGTAGTAGCCTTCGCTGTCCGATTGCGCGCGGCCGGCGCCGGTAAAATTCGGATCGAGCGGCGCGGGATGCTGGTCGCGAACGTGGATATAGCGGCCGCAGGCATTGGCCTGCCAGATCTCAAGCAGCGTGTTGGGCACGCCGCGGCCGTCTTCGTCCAGCACATGGCCATGGACGATGATGCGTTCGCCGAGCGGCTCGCCCGCGTGCTGGGTGGTGAGGTCGTTGTCGTTCTCGCGCACGGTCTCTTGGCCGTAAACCGGCCCGGTCAGTTCCGACAGCGTATGGCGCATGATGATCAGCGGCTTCGAGGGCGCCCGCTTCGCCGTGCTCCTGTAGCCCGGGAACAGCCGCGGCGGATGCGCCGCGTTGCTGTCGATGGGATAGGCGAGTGTCATGATGTCTCCTCTCTATCTCCTCATGGTGAGGAGCGTCTTCGCGTGTCTCGAACCATGAGGCCCGCGGCCCATCCTTCGAGACGCCGCCAACGGGTCCGCGCGAAGCGCGGCCCGATGATAAACTCCGGCGCGGCTCCTCAGGATGAGGGCTTAATTCAGCTTCTCGATCGCCATCGCGACGCCCTGGCCGACGCCCACGCACATCGTCGCCAGCGCCCGCTTGCCGCCACGCTTCTCCATGCCGTGCACCGCGGTCATCGCCAGCCGGGCGCCGCTCATGCCCAAGGGATGACCGAGCGCGATGGCGCCGCCATGGGGGTTGACGAAATCGGCGTCCTCCTTGACGCCGAGCTGGCGCAGGCAGGCGATGCCCTGGCTGGCGAAGGCCTCATTGAGCTCGATCAAATCGAAATCGCTGATCTTCAAACCGAGCCGCTCCATCAGCTTGCGGGTTGCCGGCACCGGGCCGATGCCCATGATGCGCGGCGGCACCGCGGCGGAGGCGAGGCCCAGGATGCGCGCCCGGGGCGTCAATCCGTGCTTTTTCACCGCCGCTTCCGAGGCCAAAATCATCGCGGCCGCACCATCATTAACGCCGGAAGCATTGCCGGCCGTCACCGTGCCGGGATTGCGCACGATCGGCTTCAGCTTTGCCAGGCCTTCGAGCGTGGTCTCGGGGCGCGGATGCTCGTCCTTGTCGACTTGAATCGGCCCGGCCTTGCCGCCCGGCACCGAAATCGGCGTGATTTCCTCGGCAAAATAGCCGGAGGCGATCGCGGCGCCGGCGCGCTGCTGCGAGCGGATCGCGAACGCATCCTGATCGGCGCGCGACACCTGGAATTCCTCGGCAACGTTCTCACCGGTCTCGGGCATGGCGTCGACGCCGTATTGCGCCTTCATCAGGGGATTGATGAAGCGCCAGCCGATGGTGGTGTCGAAGATTTCGGCGGAGCGCGAAAACGCCTCCGCGGCCTTGCCCATCACAAACGGCGCCCGCGTCATCGATTCGACGCCGCCGGCAATGGCCAGATCGATCTCACCGGCGCGGATCGCGCGCCCCGCCGCGCCGACCGCATCGAGCCCGGAGGCGCAGAGCCGGTTGAGCGTCTGGCCGGGAACCGTCTCCGGCAGGCCCGCCAGCAACAGCGCCATCCGCGCCACATTGCGGTTGTCCTCGCCGGCCTGGTTGGCGCAGCCAAAATAGACCTCGTCGACCTCAGACCAGTCGAGCTTGGGATGCTTCGCCATCAGGGCCTTGATCGGGGCGGCCGCCAGGTCGTCGGCGCGCACCCTGGCGAGCGAACCGCCGAAGCGGCCGATCGGGGTTCTCACGGCGTCGCAAACAAATACATCGCGCATCGAATCTCTCCCTGAATGCCCGCATTTCCTGCGCCCGCATGCCCAATGGATGGCGAGTTTTAGGAGCGCCGATGCGGCAGGTCAATTGATGGCTTTTGCCTGAGCGGCGCTTTGGCGCAGGGTCCGTTATGCCCAAAGCGGCGGGGCGCCGTGCCGTGGGCCGCCCAGGGCGTGGAAAACACGCAATGACGCGGCAAAGCAGTGGGATCGCGGGCTGAAATTTTGTAGTTTGCGTGAGCCCATGACGATCCAGCAATCCATCCCGGTTCCACCCGACGCCGCGCCGCCCGCAGAAGCTGCGTCGCGCGTCACGCCGATGATGGAACAATATCTCGAGATCAAGGCCGCCCATCCCGGACTCTTGCTGTTCTATCGGATGGGCGACTTCTACGAACTGTTCTTCGAGGACGCCGAAATCGCCTCGAAGGCGCTCGGCATCGTCTTGACCAAGCGCGGCAAGCATCAGGGTCTCGACATCCCGATGTGCGGCGTGCCGGTCGAGCGTTCCGAGGACTATCTGCATCGGCTGATCGCGTTAGGACATCGGGTCGCGGTGTGCGAGCAGACCGAGGACCCGGCGGCAGCCCGGGCCCGCGGCAACAAGAGCGTCGTGCAACGCGGCGTGGTGCGGCTGGTGACGCCGGGCACGCTGACCGAAGACACACTGCTGGACGCGAGGGCCAATAATTATCTGCTGGCGATTGCCCGTGCGCGGGCTTCGTCGGGCGTCGACCGCATTGGCCTGGCCTGGATCGACATTTCAACTGCCGAATTCATCGTCACCGAATGTTCGACCGGCGAACTGGCGGCGACGCTGTCGCGGATCAATCCCAATGAGGTGATCGTCACCGACGCGCTCTATGGCGATCCCGAGTTGGGACCGCTGTTGCGCGAATTGCCGGCGGTGACGCCGCTGACCCGCGATGTCTTCGACAGCGCCACCGCCGAGCGGCGGCTGTGCGACTATTTCGCGGTCGCGACCATGGACGGCCTTTCCGCGATGTCGCGGCTGGAAGCGACCGCGGCTGCCGCCGCCGTCACCTATATCGACCGCACGCAAGTGGGAAGACGTCCGCCGCTGTCGCCGCCGTCGCGCGAGGCCAGTGGCACCACCATGGCGATCGACCCAGCCACACGCGCCAATCTCGAGCTGACGCGGACGCTTGCCGGCGAACGGCGCGGCTCGCTGCTGGATGCCATCGACGGCACGGTGACCGCGGCCGGATCGCGGCTGCTGGCACAACGGCTGGCGGCGCCGCTCACCGACAGCGCCGCCATCGCGCAGCGGCTCGACGCGATCACCGCGTTCGTAGCCAACAGCGCCGTGCGCGACGACATCCGCAGCACATTGCGCGCGGCACCCGACATGTCGCGCGCGCTGGCGCGATTGTCGCTCGGG
>DATNMT010000660.1:0-6941 GCA_035602495.1 Bradyrhizobium sp. | reverse complement strand
CGATCTACGGCAAGGACCGGTTCTTCATCGACATCCGGACCGAAGGCGAAAACGACGCCGCGCATGACGACAGGCTCGCGGCGCTGGAGAAGGCCGGGCATCCCGTGGTCCGCATTGTCATGAAATCGATCGACCATATCGGCCAGGAATTCTTCCGCTTCGAGATGGCGACCGCTGTCGCAGGTGCAATGCTTGGCATCAATCCGTTCAACCAGCCCGACGTCGAGGACGCCAAGATCAAAACCCGCGAATTGACCGCGGCGTTCGAAAAATCCGGCAAGCTGCCGCCGGAAGCGCCGGTAATGTCGACGGCCCAGGCCGATCTCTACACCGACGGCAAAAATGCCGCCGCCCTGCGCAAGGCCGGCGCCGATGGCGATCTCGGATCATGGCTGAAAGCGCATTTCGCGCGCGTGCATACCGACGACTATGTGGCGCTGCTCGCCTATATCGCGCGGGACCATGCGCATATCGACAGCCTGCAACACATGCGGCTCGAGGTGCGCGACGCGCGCCATGTTGCGACTTGCGCCGAATTCGGCCCGCGGTTCCTGCATTCCACCGGACAGGCCTACAAGGGCGGACCCGACAGCGGCGTGTTTCTGCAGATCACCGCAGACGATGTCAAGGATCTCCCCGTGCCCGGCCAGAAGGCGAGTTTTGGCGTGATCAAGGCGGCACAGGCGCGCGGCGATTTCGACGTGCTGACCGAACGCGGCCGCCGCGCCCTTCGCGTGCATCTCAAGGGTGATCTCAAGGCGGGGTTAAAGATGCTGGATAACGCGATCCATGAAGCGTTGAACTAGAGCATGATCCCGACCCGAAGGGCCGCATTAGCGCAAAGTGGGTACCGGTTTTCGGATCGGATCATGCTCAAATAAAGGACGTCAGGAAAATGCAGCTCGGCATGATCGGCTTGGGGCGGATGGGCGGCAACATCGTCCGCCGGCTGATGAAGCACGGCCACTCCACGGTGGTTTACGACAAGGACGCTAAAGCGGTCGCGGCGATCGCGGCCGACGGCGCCGTCGGCTCCGGCGCACTGGAAGATTTTGTCAGGAAACTCGAGAAGCCGCGCACCGCCTGGGTGATGCTACCCGCCGGCAAGATCACCGAGGCGACCATCGATGCGTTGTCAAAGCTGATGGAGCGCGGCGACGTCATCATCGACGGCGGCAACACGTTCTGGCAGGACGACGTCCGCCGCGGCAAGGCGCTGAAGGAACGCGGCATCCATTACATCGACGTCGGCACTAGCGGCGGCGTCTGGGGCATCGAGCGCGGCTATTGCATGATGATCGGCGGCGACAAGGCGGTGGTCGACCGGCTCGATCCGATCTTTGCGGCGCTTTCGCCCGGGATCGGCGACATCCCGCGCACCGCCGGGCGCGAGCGGCGCGATCCGCGCATCGAACAGGGCTATATCCATGCCGGCCCGGTCGGCGCCGGGCATTTCGTCAAGATGGTGCACAACGGCATCGAATACGGCCTGATGCAGGCCTATGCCGAAGGTTTTGACATCCTGAAGAATGCCAATATCGACGCCCTGCCCGAAGGCCATCGCTTCGATCTCGACATCGCCGATATCGCCGAAGTTTGGCGGCGCGGCAGCGTGATCCCGTCCTGGCTGCTCGATCTCACGGCGTCGGCGTTGGCCAAAAATCCGACGCTCGGCAGCTATTCCGGCTTTGTCGAGGATTCCGGCGAGGGCCGCTGGACCGTCAACGCCGCGATCGACGAGGCGGTGCCGGCCGAAGTGCTCACCGCGGCACTGTTCGCGCGGTTTCGCTCGCGCAAGGAACATACCTTCGCCGAAAAGATTCTCTCCGCGATGCGTGACGGGTTCGGCGGTCACAAGGAGCCGGAGCAGCATCCCGGTCCGGCCCGGCAAAGTGCTCCCGAAATCGTCAAACCAAAGGCCGGCCGCTCGTGACAGACGCGCTTCCACATCAGACCCAACTGACAAATCAGAAGAAGCCGGATCCCTGCTCCTTCGTGATCTTCGGCGCCACCGGCGACCTGACGCATCGGCTGGTGATGCCGTCGCTCTATAATCTTGAAGCCACCGGCCTGCTGCCTGACAAATTCTGCGTGGTCGGCGTCGCCCGCAAGGGCACGTCGAGCGACGATCTGCGCGACAGCCTGATGAAAGGCCTGCGCCAGTACGCCACCCGCCCGGTGGACGACAAGGTTGCCAGGCGGCTGCTCGAATGCGCCACCAGCATCGAGGCAGATCCGAAGGACCCGGCCTCATTCGACGCGATGCGGGAGAGGCTGGAGAAACTGGAGACCAATCGCGCCACCGGCGGCAACCGGCTGTTCTATCTGGCCACGCCGCCGAATGCGTTCGCACCGATCACCCGCCAACTCGGCCGCACCGGCATGCTGAAAGAGGCCAACGGCGCATGGCGGCGGCTGGTGGTCGAGAAGCCTTTTGGCACCGACCTGGCCTCGGCCAAAGCCTTGAACGACGAACTGCTGCAAATCGTCGCCGAGCACCAGATCTACCGGATCGATCACTATCTCGGCAAGGAGACGGTGCAGAACATCCTGGTGCTGCGCTTCGCCAACGGCATGTTCGAGCCGATCTGGAACCGCAATCATATCGACCACGTTCAAATCACCGTCGACGAGAAACTCGGCGTCGGCCACCGCGGCAGCTTCTACGACGCCACCGGCGCATTGCGCGACATGGTGCCCAATCATCTGTTTCAGCTGCTGTCGCTGGTCGCGATGGAGCCGCCGGCGCGCTTTGACGCGCACACGGTGCGCTCGGAAAAGGCCGAGGTGCTGGCCGCGATCCAGACCCAGAGCGAGCAAGAAGCGCTCAGAAATTCCGTGCGCGGCCAGTATCTGGGCAGCACGATCAACGGCACCGAGATTCCGGATTACACCAGGACCGAGGACGTCAGGCCGGACAGCACCACCGAGACCTATGTCGCGATGAAACTGGCGATCGACAACTGGCGCTGGGCCGGCGTGCCGTTTTACCTGCGCACCGGCAAGGCGCTCGGGGTCAAGCGCACCGAAGTCGCGATCAAGTTCAAGCAGGCGCCGTTCGCGATGTTCACCTGCACGCCGGTCGATACGCTGGCGGAAAACTATCTGGTGATCGGCGTCGAGCCGACCGAAGGCATCGCGCTGCAGTTCAACACCAAGATTCCGGGGCCAACGATCACCATCAGCGGCGTCGAAATGAAGTTCCGCTACAAGGACTACTTCAAGGCGGAGCCGTCGACCGGCTATGAGACGCTGATCTACGACTGCATGATCGGCGACAACATCCTGTTCCAGCGCGCCGACAGCGTCGAGGCCGGCTGGCAGGCGGTGCAGCCGTTCCTGGACGCGTGGAAGAAGGCGAGAGCCAAGGGTCTGGAGCGCTACAAGGCCGGCAGCGAAGGGCCGCCCCGCGCCGAGGAACTGCTCAAGCGCGACGGCCGCAGCTGGCGCAAGCTCGGTTGAGTGACGAATGGCCGGCAACGACAATCGCCAGGTGATCGTGGTGAGGGACGCGGCTGCGCTGGCGAAATCGGCCGCGGGGCGCCTGCTGGCGCGGATCGCGGCGAATAACGGTCGCGCGGCGATCTGCCTGACCGGCGGATCGAGCCCGAAACAACTTTATCAATTGCTGGCGACGGAGCCTTACCGAAACCGGATTCCATGGGAGCGCGTGCACTGGTTCATCGGCGACGAGCGTTTTGTGCCCGTTGACGATCCGCGCAACAACATGGCGATGGCGCGACGCATCTTCCTCGACCGCTACGCGCCGGCGGCCAACATCCATCCGATACCGACCGACGCCACCAGCCCAGACGAGGCGGCCCGGCGCTACGGGAGCGAGTTGCAATCCTTCCACGGCGCCGACCGGCTCGATCCGGAAAAACCCCTGTTCGACCTCGTGCTGATGGGCGTCGGCCCCGATGGCCATACCGCCTCGCTGTTTCCCGGCTATCCCGCCATGGCCGAGACCGCGCGCTGGGTGGTGGGCGTGCCCGAAGCCCATGTCGAGCCGTTCGTGCCTCGGGTGACGCTGACCCTGCCGGCGCTGGGCTCCTGCCGCGAAATGCTGTTCGAGATCGCAGGCGCCGAGAAGCGCGCGATCTTGACGCGCGTGCTCGCAGGCGAGAACCTGCCGGCCAATCGCGCGCACGCCACGGGCGAGACCGTCTGGCTCATGGACAAGGCAGCGCTGCCGGAGAATTTTGGTGACCGATAAGGGCGAATTGCCGTGCGCGCTGATCGTGATGGGCGTGTCGGGCTCCGGCAAGAGCACGATCGGGGAGGGTTTGGCCGCGCGGCTGGGCTTTACTTTCGAGGATGGCGACAGGTTTCATCCCGCCGGCAACGTCGCCAAGATGAGCGCCGGCATGCCGTTGACCGACGAAGACCGCTGGCCCTGGCTGCAGGCGATCGCCGCCGAGATCGACCGGGTCTGCGGCGCCGGCGGGCATGTCGTCATCGCCTGCTCGGCACTGAAGCGCACTTATCGCGATATCCTCGTGCATGGACGGACCGACGTCCGCATCGTGTTTCTCCAGGGCACGCAGCCGTTGATCGCGAGCCGGCTTACTCAGCGCAAGGGCCATTTCATGCCGCCGGGGCTGCTGGAGAGCCAATTCAAGACTCTCGAGCCGCCAGGCGCGGACGAAAATCCGGCGACGGTGTCGATCGACGCTGCGGTCGAGAAAATCGTCGATGACATCGTGCGCCAGCTCGGGCTTGATTCGGCCGACAGCACCGCAGCCTTTGGGAACCGCGCATGACCCGCATCGCCCTCGTCGTATCAGATGTGGATGGCACGCTGCTGACCAAGGACAAGACCCTGACCGAAGCCGCGCAAGGCGCGGTGCGCAAATTGCACGAGAGCGGCATCGGCTTCACCATCACCTCGAGCCGCCCGACCATCGGCATGCGGTTTCTGATCGAGCCGCTCCGGATCACGCTGCCGATCGGCCCTTTCAACGGCAGTTCGATCGTCGATCCGCAGCTGAACCCGATCGAGCAGCATCTGATCCCGGCGCCCGTGGCTGAGCGCAGTATTGCCGTCCTGAACCGGTTCGGCGTCGATATCTGGCTGTTCACCAACGAAAAATGGCTCACGCGCAATCCCGACGGCCCCTATGTCCCGCATGAAAAGCGCGCGATCCGGGCCGATCCGACCATTGTCGATGATTTTACGCCGTATCTCGCGGCGGCCTGCAAGATCGTCGGCTCCTGCGCCGACCCTGTGCTGCTGCAGCGCTGCGAAGCCGCCATGCTCGAGGCGGTGGGCGCGCAGGCCACCGCCGTGCGGTCGCAGAGCTATTATCTCGACGTCACCCCGCCCGGCCGCGACAAGGGCACCTTCGTGCAGGCGATGGCGAGGCGGCTCGGCATCTCCACCACGGCGGTCGCCACCATCGGCGACATGCAGAACGATCTGGCGATGTTCCGCGGCAGCGGTCTCTCGATCGCGATGGGCAACGCCACCGACGACGTCAAAAAGGTCGCCACCGACGTCACCGCCTCGAACGAGGACGAGGGATTTGCCGGGGCGGTTGATATGATTATGAAGAATAACGAGAAGGCTGGTTGATCGCGCGAGCCCCGCATGTCCCGGCGCGCGCGGCGCGGATCCTGTCATCGGGCACGCGTTCGCGCGGCCCGTTGGCTTGGCCGGGACGACGCGGCTGGTAGCGTCGTCTGTTCAGCTCTTTCCGCCGCCTTTCGGCTCATCGACGAATACGACGGGCGTTCCCTTTTTGATATTGCTGCCCAGCAAGCCGGCGTCCCAATTCGTCAGCCGAACGCAACCATGGGATTCGGATTTGCTGACTTTGGAAGGATTGGGCGTACCATGGATACCATATCCCTCCGCAGACAGCCCGATCCAGTAGGATCCCGCCGGATTATTCGGCCCCGGCCTGATCGTGAACGCCTCCCTGGATTTGACGCCTTTGAATTTATAGTCGGGATTATAGCGGTAGTTCGGGTTGGCATCGGCGGAGACGACCTTGAAACTGCCGCTTGGTGTCGGCTTCTCCTCGCTTCCCACGGTCGCCGGAAAGAAGGCGATCAGCATGCCCGACGGGTCGAACGCCCTCACGGTCTGACGTGATTTATCGATTTCGATCCGGCCAATCGTCAATTTGGCCTGTTTGTTGAGTACGTTGGCAACCAAAATAATTTCGCCGGCATGATCGAATTTCTTGCCGGAGTTCAGAGCCACCAGCAGCCCTTCGCTCATATGAAACTTTTCGGCGATGGCTTCGCGCGGGCTGGTATAGCTGAGAGCCTTGAGGTTTTTCATATCCTCCAGTTTCGCGGGAAGTTTTTCCAGGAACGGTCCCTTCACGTCGTTTGCAGAGATCGTGTACTCGGCGATGACCGGATCCTTGCTGGTCTGCGCAAGCATCGCCCAAACCTCCGGCGTCAGCGCCTTGCCGGAGACGAGGCCTTTCGCCTCAGCGAAGGCTGCCAGGGCCTTTTGCGCGTTTTCGCCGAGCTTGCCGTCGATTTCCCCGGGAGAGAATAGCGCCCGGTCCAGAAGAACCTGCGCCTTTAGAACAACCGCATCGACCTTGTCTTCGCCATGAGGTTTCGAGCGAAATTCGGCATTGTTGATGGTTGGCGCATCAAGGCTGGCCCCCGCCGCCGGAAACACCAGCCAGCCCAAAAAAATGGTCGCGACGAGCATGCGGATCATCGGGCACCTCCAGCAATAGTTCTGACAACAATGAAGCTTGGGCGGGCAAGTTCCTCGCCTGCGGGCCGAAAGCGGGTAAGGAAGCGCGGCTTCCCGATGAGTCGTCCCTGCGTTCGAGCCTGTGAAGAAATCATCTCAATTTCCGGCGAACTGTGATTCACTGGAGCAGTGGCGGCGAGGTTTTGCAGGATCATAGACATGGCGGGGCGGGGCGGGGCTAGGGTTGTGGTTGCGAACCGGGCGCAACTGTCTTGGG
>DATNMT010000659.1:0-4414 GCA_035602495.1 Bradyrhizobium sp. | reverse complement strand
AGTTCTTCAGTCTCGATCTGACCAAGACGATGGCCAACTTGCCGGTGACCATCAACAATTTCGTGCAAAGCCCCTACGTCTACTGGAAGCAGCTGGCCTGGAGCGGGGCCTTGCTCATCACCTTGACCGTGCTCACCCTGAATATCGGTGCGCGCATTCTTGGCGCCGAGAGGACACCAAAATGAACGATCTTTCTGTATCGATGAGTGCCGCGGGCGGACCTGTTCCCTCGGTGGCGTTGCCGGAGGCTCCGGCGAAGGTCACGGCGCGCGGCCTGCACTTCTATTACGGCGAGAACCATGCACTGAAGAACATCAATCTCACGCTCGGCACCCATCGCGTCACCGCCTTCATCGGGCCGTCGGGCTGCGGCAAGTCGACCCTGCTGCGGATTTTCAACCGGATGTACGACCTCTACCCGGGACAGCGCGCCACCGGGCAGTTGATGCTTGACCAGACCAACGTTCTCGATCCCAAGCTCGATCTCAATCTGCTGCGCGCCCGCGTCGGCATGGTGTTCCAGAAGCCGACGCCGTTTCCGATGACGATCTACGAGAATATCGCCTTCGGCATCCGGCTCTACGAGAAGATTTCCAAGTCGGAGATGGACGGCCGGGTCGAAAAGGCGCTGCGCGGCGGCGCGCTGTGGAACGAGGTCAAGGACAAGCTGAACGCCTCTGGTCTCAGCCTGTCCGGCGGCCAGCAGCAGCGCCTCTGCATCGCCCGCACGGTCGCGGTGCGGCCCGAGGTGATCCTGTTCGACGAACCCTGCTCGGCGCTCGATCCGATCTCGACCGCCAAGATCGAGGAACTGATCCAGGAACTGGCGGAGGACTACACCATCGCCATCGTCACCCACAACATGCAGCAGGCCGCGCGCGTCTCCGACAAGACCGCCTTCATGTATCTTGGCGAGCTGATCGAATTCGACGATACCAACAAGATCTTCACGTCGCCGAGCGACCGACGTACCCAGGACTACATCACCGGCCGGTTCGGCTAGTGCCCCGGATCCGAAGTTCGCTTCCCGTTGACGCGCGTTCTTTAGCGAACTTCGGATTCAAAAGGGGCACTAGCAAACTTGGATTTTTTTAATGTGGTGGTTCAGACGTTCTCTTGACGGTCTCGCGGCGAAGGTGAAGAGAACGTCTGAACCGCCACATTAATGGAGAAACATACATGGCTTCTGAACACACCGCCAAGGCGTTCGACAGCGACCTGCAGGAGTTGACGCGACTGGTCGCGGAGATGGGCGGTCTCGCCGAACGCATGATCGTGGATTCCGTCGATGCGCTGATCCGCCGCGACGTGGCGCTGGGCCAGCGCGTCGTCGCCGCCGACGCCGAGATCGACAATTTGCAGCGCATCATCGAGGAGCGCGCGGTATTGACCATCGCCCGGCGCCAGCCGATGGCGGTCGACCTGCGCGAAATCGTCGGCGCCATGCGGGTCGCCACCGATCTCGAGCGGATCGGCGATCTCGCCAAGAACATGGGCAAGCGGGTCGCGGCGCTGGAAAGCGATTTCCAGCCCCTGAAACTGATCCGCGGCCTCGAACACATGACCGACCTGGTGCAGTCGCAGGTCAAATCCGTGCTCGACGCCTACGCCGCGCACGATCTGCCGGCGGCGATGGCGGTCTGGAAAGGCGACGAGGAAGTCGACGCCATCTGCACCTCGCTGTTCCGCGAACTGCTGACCTATATGATGGAAGATCCGCGCAACATCTCGTTTTGTATCCATCTGATGTTCTGCGCCAAGAACATCGAGCGGATCGGCGACCACGCCACCAATATCGCGGAAACCGTGTTCTACATGATCGAGGGCCAGCAGATTCTCGACAAGCGCCCGAAGGGCGACATGACGACCTTTGCCACGACGGTGCCCGGGAACTGAGTGGCATGTCTGAGCGAGCGTTTCGCGTGAACAAAAGACCTCAATACAACGGAGAAGGCTACTCAAAATGAGCGCACGCATTCTGGTGGTGGAAGACGAGGAAGCGCTGACCACGCTGTTGCGCTACAACCTCGATGCCGAAGGTTACGACGTCGAAACGGTCGGGCGCGGCGATGACGCCGACACCAGGCTGAAGGAGCGCGTCCCCGATCTGATCGTGCTCGACTGGATGCTGCCGGGACTTTCCGGGATCGAGCTATGCCGCCGCTTGCGGGCGCGGCCGGAAACGCGGTCGCTGCCGATCATCATGCTGACCGCGCGCGGCGAGGAAAGCGAGCGGGTGCGCGGGCTTGCCACCGGCGCCGACGATTATATCGTCAAGCCGTTTTCGGTGCCGGAGCTCCTGGCGCGGGTGAAGGGCCTGCTGCGCCGCGCCAGCCCCGAGCGGCTTGCCACCGTGCTGGCTTACGGCGACATCGAACTCGACCGCGAGAAGCGCCGCGTCGCCCGCTCCGGACGGCCGATCGACCTCGGCCCGACCGAGTATCGGCTGCTGGAATTCTTTCTCGAGCATCCCGGCCGGGTGTTTTCCCGCGAGCAATTGCTCGACTCGGTCTGGGGCCGCGACATCTATATCGACGAGCGCACCGTCGACGTGCATATCGGCCGCCTGCGCAAGCTGCTCACCCCCGGCCGCGAGCAGGATCCGATCCGCACCGTCCGCGGCGCCGGCTACGCGCTCGACGACAGGTTTGCGAAAGCGGAGTAGCGGCGGCACAGAAATAACGCCGCCGTGGTCCTCGAAGTCGATACGGGGCGGTCGCCACAACAAAAACTGTCGTCGCCCGGCTTGACCGGGCGATCCAGTAGGCCGCGGCTTCTCGGCTTATCTCAAACTTCTCTGGAATACTGGTCGCCCGGTCAAGCCGGGCGATGACAGCCGTGGTGCAAGCGACGAGGAACGGCTACCGCGTCTGCTTCGGCGGCTGGCGGCGGCGGTCGGATGCGGGCTGATAGGCGATCCGCGAGTGATGCGCGCAATAGGGCAGGCTCGCGAGCGCCTTGCCGCCGCAGAAGAAGAAGTCCGGGCTCGATGGATCGCCGACCGGCCAGTGGCAGGTGGCTTCGTTCAACTCCAGCAGCGACAGCCGCTGGCTCATCGGCACCACATTGTCGTAGGCGATCGGATCCGGCTCCAGCTCGACGTCGAAAGCATGCGCGAGCGCCGTGTTGCCGCGCGAGAGCGGGCGGGACACCCGCATCATGTGCTGGGCGGGTCGCGCCTTGCGCTGGCGAGGCACCGCCGAGGAAGGGCTCTTGGCGCGGCCGGAAAGGCCCAGCCGGTGCACCTTGCCGATCACGGCGTTGCGCGTGACATTTCCGATCTCGGCGGCGATCTGGCTGGCCGAAAGCCCGCCTTCCCAGAGTTTCTTCAGCTGCTCGACGCGTTCGTCAGACCAGGTCAATACCGTCATCGCATTCTTTCCTTCGCGACGCGCCGGCCGATCGAGCGGCCGCGCTGCGGTGCCAAAACCCCAAAAATCCCTGCGGGCAGAATCCCTTAGCCCTCGCCGGGCGCGGAAAGCGCGCCCGAACGTCTACGCCGAACACTTAACGACTGAGGGTCAAGTACTGCCGCACGAGATGTCGTACCCGACGGATGAGAAGCTACAATATAGCGTGACTCCGGCGCAAGAGTCCGCGGGTGTGCGTCCACATGTTCCGTCATTTAAGCATTGCAATCGGCATTTTCCACCGCCCCGCAAATCTACGGGACCGGTTGACAGTTAACTCCGCGCGCCTAGAATGTCCGCCACGTGCCGCCCCTAAAAGGCGGCACGTTTTGTTTTCCGGAGCTGGTTGCCGATGCGGCCGCGCCAATGCGCGCATCGAAGGCCCGCCTAACCTTCAGTGATCGCCATGACCAACAGCGCTGCGTCGCATTTGCTTCCCGTATTCGCCAGGGTCGATCTCGGTTTCGAGCGCGGCGAGGGCGCGTGGTTATACGCGACCGACGGCGAGCGCTATCTCGATTTCACGAGCGGCGTCGCCGTCAACGCGCTCGGCCATTGCCATCCGCATCTGGTCGCAGCATTGCAGGACCAGGCCACCAAACTGTGGCACATGTCGAACCTGTTCAAGAGCCCGGACGGCGAGCGGCTGGCGGCGCGGCTGTGCGAACAGAGCTTTGCCGATTTCGTCTTCTTCGCCAATTCCGGCGCCGAGGCGATGGAATGCGCCATCAAGCTCACGCGCAAATATCACGCCGCCAAGGGCCATCCTGAGCGCTACCGCATCGTCACCTTCGACGGCGCGTTCCATGGCCGCACGCTGGCGACGCTGGCCGCGACCGGTTCGGCAAAATATCTCGAAGGTTTTGGGCCGCCGATGGACGGTTTTGATCAAGTGCCGCATGGCGGCCTCGAAGCCGTGAAGAAGGCGATCGGCCCGCACACCGCGGGCATCCTGATCGAGCCGCTGCAGGGCGAAGGCGGCGTGCGCGCCGCGCCGCATGCCT
>DATNMT010000654.1:0-6104 GCA_035602495.1 Bradyrhizobium sp. | reverse complement strand
TCTGCGCCGATCATGCGCGCACCGGCAGCCCGGAAAGCAGTTTGTCGAGCGTGATCGGGTAGTCCCGAACCCGAACGCCGCACGCGTTGTAGACCGCATTGCCGATCGAGGCGCCCGCGCCGCAGATTCCCAGTTCGCCGATGCCCTTGCTCTTCAGCGGATTGGATTTGTCGTCCAGTTCGGCGAGGAAAATGGCGTCGATCGGCGGAATATCGGCGTGCACCGGCACGTGGTATTCGGCGAGGTCGTGATTGACGAAATAGCCGAAGCGGGGATCAAGGGTCATCTCTTCATGCAGTGCAGCGCCGACGCCGAACACCATCCCGCCGATGGCCTGAGACCGCGCCGTCTTGGCGTTCAGGATACGGCCGGCGGTGAATACGCCCAACATGCGCCGCAGCCGTACCTCACCGGTATCTTGATCGACGCCGACTTCGGCGAAATGCGCGCCGTAGGATTGTTGCGAGAAATCCTTGTTGTTGCGGCCCGGCTGGATTTCACCGTCGGCGTCCATCCCCGAACCGACAAGATCGGTCAGCTTTCTTGACTGTTCTCCGGACGAGACGCTGCCGTCGGCGAAGCGCGCCGTCGCGGGGTCCACGCCGGCGGTCCGGGCCAGCTTCTGCCGCAGCGCATGGCAAGCCTCGAACAGCGCCGAGCCGGAGCTTCCTGCGCCCCACGACCCACCCGAACCCGCCGCCTGTGGAAAGTTGGTATCTCCGAGTTCGACCCGGACCTGCTCCATCGGCAGGCCGAGCATTTCGGCGGCGATCTGCGCCAGGATGGTGTAGGTCCCGGTGCCGATGTCGGTCATCGCCATTCGGACCGTGGCGGTACCGTCCGGATCCAGTCGGACATTGGCCCTGGAGAGTAGAAGCGGGTTGCCGCGCGTGGCCGCGGCCATGCCCATTCCTACCAGCCAGCGGCCGTCACGAACCTGGCCCGGCTTCACGTTGCGCTTGTCCCATCCAAACAGGCGCGCACCTTCCTGCATGCAGGCGATCAAATGACGGCTGGAAAAGGGGATATGCTTTTCCGGGTCTTCGCTCGGCTCGTTGCGCATGCGCAATTCGATCGGGTCGAGATCGAGCTTTTCGGCCAGTTCGTCCATCGCGCATTCAAGAGCCATCAGCCCGACAGACTCGCCGGGCGCGCGCATCGATGACGCAACCGGGATATCGAGAGGTACCTGCCGGTGTCGCGTCAACCGGTTTGGCCCGGCGTAAAGCGTGCGCGTCTGCAGCGCGGCTCCTTCGTAGGTTTGCTCGCTGGGCAGATTGCCGGAAAACACGTCGTGGCCGATCGCGACGATACGGCCCTCGCGATCGGTGCCCAGGCGGAGACGCTGGATGGTGTCGGAGCGGTGGGTCGTGACGTGAAAGATCTGCTGACGCGTCAGCGCTATCTTCACCGGCCGCTTGAGCTGCCGCGAGGCGATCGCCGCCAGGATAGCATCGGCATTGACCCAGAGCTTGCCGCCGAATCCGCCGCCGATAAAGGGGCTGATCAGGCGCACGTTCTCAACCGGAATTTTCAGGGTTGTCGCGATCACGAGCTGACCCTGGTTGAGCATCTGGTTGGCGGTGTGCAGGACCAACTTGTCGCCGTCCCACATCGCGAGTGTGGCGTGCGGTTCCATCATCGCGTGACTCTGCAACGGGGTGGTATAGGTCACGTCAATCTGCACCGGGGCGCCGGCGAACGCACCGGCGAAATCGCCCACCGCGCTGTCGGCTGCCGGCGCATCTTTTGGCTTTGGGACACGTGCCTCGCTGAGGTTGCCACGGAGCGCGTATTTCCCGCTCGACCGATCATATTTCACCTCCACCAGGTAAGCGGCCGACCTGGCCTCTTCGAAGCTTTCAGCAACCACGAAAGCGACGGGCTGGCCGTAACGGGTCACTTGCGGCCCGGTGAGCACCGGGTGCGCTTCACGGTGATTGCCGGTGCCCTGCGCGGGCGCGTTGTGATGGGTGAGAACCAGTGCAACGCCCGGCGCCTTCTCCGCGGCACGCGTATCGATCGACCGGATCGTTCCTTTTCCGATCGAAGCTTCGACCACAAAGCCATACAGCACGTTGTCCTGCTGCATCTCATAGGCGTAACGCGCGCCGCCGGTCACCTTCAATCGGCCGTCCACACGGTCGAGTGGTTTGCCGACGATCCCCTGTGCATCGAGAGCGTTTGGTCCGACGGGTGAGTTCATTTCCATGCGTTCTATCCTTCAGGCCCGGGTCATCTCTTCCAGCACGCTGTGCAGGGTGCGCCGCGTCAGCGGTATCTTGAAATCGTTGCCGCCGAAGCCGCGCGCGCCCTCGAGAACCGCGCTTGCGGCCGTATCGAAGGTCCCTGTGTCTGCGGGGGCGTTCACCAATGTCTGCTCGGCCTGCGGCGATCGCCAGGGCTTAGGCGCCAAGCCGCCGAAAGCCAGACGGGCGGAACGGATCCGGCCGCGCGCGCTGTCGACGATCGCGGCGACCGAAACCAGCGCGAACGCGTACGAAGCGCGATCGCGAACCTTGCGATACATCTGCACGCCCGGGGGCGGCGGAGGCAGCGTCACCGCGGTGATGATTTCGCCTGGCTTGAGCGACGTCTCGATCTCCGGGGTTGTGCCCGGAAGTCGATGAAGTTCCGCGATTGGAATGATTTTCGCGTCGCCCGCGTCATTGACCGTCTCTACCTTGGCATCGAGCGCCCGCATCGCCACCGCCATATCCGAGGGGTGCGTCGCGATGCAGTGCTCGCTCGTGCCCAGGATGGCGTGAATGCGGTTGAAGCCGGCGAGGGCGGCGCAGCCGGAGCCGGGATTGCGCTTGTTGCAGGGCTTTGTGATGTCATAGAAATAGTAGCAGCGCGTTCGCTGCAGCAGATTGCCGCCGGTCGTGGCCTTGTTGCGTAACTGCGCGCTGGCGCCTGCCAGCAACGCACGGCTCAGGACGCCGTAACGCTGCCGCACGCGCTGGTCGGCGGCGAGATCGCTGTTTCGTACCAGCGCGCCGATCCGCAGTCCCCCGTCGGGAGTCTCTTCGATCTTGTCGAGCGGCAGGCGGTTAATATCGACCAGATTGGATGGCGTCTCGACCTGTAATTTCATCAGATCGAGCAAATTGGTGCCGCCGGCAATGATCTTGCTGCCAGGCTTGATGGCGGCCGCGGCGGCATGGACCGTTGTGTCGGCACGGTGATAGGTGAAGGCTTTCATGTCGGCAATCCCGCGGCTTGCTTGATGGCGGCGACGATGTTGGGGTAGGCCGCGCAGCGGCAGATGTTGCCGCTCATCCTCTCGCGAATCTCTGCATCGCTGAGTTCCGCGGCCGGTCGCGTCAGGTCCTCGGTCACATAGCTCGGCACGCCCAGCCGGCTTTCGGCCAGCATTCCGATCGTGGAGCAGATCTGGCCAGAGGTGCAGTAGCCGCACTGAAAACCGTCGTGTTCGACAAAGGCCGTCTGCACGGGATGCAGATGGTCGCCCGATGCCAGCCCCTCGATCGTGGTGATGGACTCGCCGTCGTGCATCACGGCAAGCGTCAAGCAGGAGTTGATGCGCCGCCCTTCAATCAACACCGTGCAGGCGCCGCATTGGCCGTGGTCGCAGCCCTTCTTCGAGCCTGTCAGCGCGAGGTGTTCCCGCAAGGCATCGAGCAACGTCGTGCGCGGATCCAGCACCAGCGAATGAGAGTGGCCGTTGATCTGAAGATCGACCTTCACTGCAGGGGGAGGCGGTTCTTTGTCCTCGACCGGACCGGCGAGAGCGGCGCCGGGAAGCGCGGTTAACAGCAGCGCGGTGGTTCCGGTCTCGATCACCGTACGCCGGGTCACCTCGATTGAGTTGAGGTCAGTAACCGATTCGTGCTCGTCCATGATTGCTCCAGGTTTGCCTAGTCCCTCGAAGGCTGCTTGCAGGAAGACAACGGGCTTACGGCCTGCTGTTGTCCTGCTGCTCGCAGGAAGACATCCGGCTTACGGCCAGGTGTCGTTCGGGAGGTTGACGACGATGGGTGTTGCGGTGCTGCGCACGACAACCCACCGAAATGGTTCCAGTCTGGATGGATTGATTTCCATGTGCGGCAGGAACGCGGGAACGTGAATAAAATCGCCGGCCTTCGCGCGCGCGACCGTTTCTCCCCGATCGCCCCAGCGGATTTCGCAGATGCCGGAGAGCACGTAGGCGATCGTCTCCTGCTCGCCGTGGTGATGAATCCCTGTCTGCGATCCCGGTTCTACCTCGAACAGGCCGCCCCAGATCGCCGACTCGATGCCGAGCGCCGGCGCGATAGCGGCGCGACGTTCGGAACCCGGCGTCTGCGCCGTTCCCAGGTCGAACTCAGTCGGGCTGACGATGTGGATTTCAGAAGAACGCATGGCTTCCCGGATCGATTTGGACCTTCAACCCGAGAGGTAAGCAGCGGCCGATTGGAGAGCCACTAAATTGGAGTTTAGTGATCCTCGTGTGCTTGTTCTCGGAATTCGAAGGGCGGCATATTGCTTGCGGCAATAGCCGCCCAAAGTGCTCCGATCACACCGGCACGATTTCCGGCTTGTCCTTCGGGAATTTTGCGATCGTAGCCTCGCTCACGTTCAGGTGCTGGGCAACCATCGCTGGCGGCGTACGGGTGATCCAGTCGGATAAAGAAACATCCATAAACTGGGGAGCTCTGAACACTTCCGGGACTTGCAGGTCGGTGTCGCCGGTATTCTTGATGTAGTGTCCGAGATTCTTTTTGACGTAGCCGATGTCGCCCGCGTTGAAGTCCATCGTGACGGCGTTCGGGCCGGTGTTGAAGACCGTCATCTGCCCTTTGCCCTTGATCCAGTACTGCCATTCATCGGCGTTGGGGTGCCAGTGCATTTCGCGCATGCCGCCGGGGTGGATGGTCAGCAGCGCGGCAGCGATGGTTGTGGAAACAGTGAAGTTGCGGCTGTCGGCGATGTGCACCGTACCGCCCTTGGTCTCGCGCGCCGGCGCTCCTGATCCGAGCGAGAAGGTGAACGGGTGCGGCGGCGCGCCGTTTCCACTCACCGCTGCGCGGTCCGCGGCCAAGTCGCCGGGTAACTCGCCCTGGAAGATATAGAGGTCGCGCAGCGGAATATCCCGAAACGTCTCGGCAGGAACGCCGAAATGTTCGGCGAGGATATCCGGCGGCGTGTGCGTGAACCATTCCGACACCAGGAGGGTGGTGAACTCGGAGGCCTTGCCCTCATCGAAACATATAAGGAACTCGCAGCCATCGGGGCCGAGCCCCTGCAGCGAATGCGGAAGGCCGGCGGGGAAATACCACAGGTCGCCTTCTTTCACGTCGGCGATATAAGGCCGACCCAATTCGTCGAGAGTGGTGATCCGGCAACTGCCGTAGGTCATGTAGGCCCACTCGGCAAACTGGTGCCAGTGCATCTCCCGGATGCCGCCTGACGTGAACCGCATGTTGACGCCGGAGATGGTGTCGGCAACCGCGAAGGAATCTTGCGTGACCTGACGCGCCCAGCCGCCATTTTGAATGCGCCGCGGCGCGTTATTGAACGACGCCCAGCTCAGCGGCATGCTGCCGACATCGGTCGCTGGCGGAGAAAACGCTCCCGGAAACTGGTCCCTTATGATCGGATTCTGCGGACCGGGATCGCTGATGCTCCGTGGATTCTTGGCGTTGATCGCACCCTGCGGCGGATCGTTGGGATTGCCGAAGCTGATATCGCTCTTCACCGGCGTGGCATTCGCCGTCGTCATTGTCGCTGCCGTCATCGCCCCCGCCGACCGTAGCCGCCGCCAGCATGTCACGCCTCGAGAACATCGTTTGTCGCTCCTGTTGCAAGAATGAACGTTTCGGTAGTTCAGAGATGGTCCCGCGCTTCCGTCACACCACTAAAACGACGTTCAAAATGATCCATTCGGGCGTGTCGTTCTGCGATTGCGCGTGCTCCCAGATGCTGCGTAACCGAATGTGGTGACAGCAATCTGGGATGTTTGCGATCATTCGGCAGCCACCGACGCAGGTTCGGCGGAGGCCGAAGGTTTCTTTTCCCCGAACAGCCGGTTCTGCAGCCGATCGAGGTAAATATAGACGACCGGAGTGGTATAGAGCGTGAGCACCTGCGACAATGCGAGG
>DATNMT010000653.1:0-9068 GCA_035602495.1 Bradyrhizobium sp. | reverse complement strand
CTCGCCGCAACGGCGTCGGCCAGCAGGGTCAGTGCCGGCACCGTGGTTTCCCAGTCGATGCAGCCATCGGTAATGCTCTGCCCATAGGTCAGCGGCGTGCCCGGCACCACATCCTGGCGGCCCGCGACCAGGTTGCTCTCGATCATGACGCCCATGATGCGCTGCTCGCCGGCCGATATCTGGCGGGCGATATCGGTCACCACCAGCGGTTGGTTCTCGGGCTTCTTGCCGCTGTTGGCGTGACTGGCATCGATCATGAGCCGCTGGGTCACGCCTGAACGGGCGAGTTCGGCCGCGGCGGCATCAACGCTCGAATGGTCATAGTTCGGCTGGCCGCCGCCGCGCAGAATGATGTGGCAATCCGCGTTGCCGGTCGTCGCCGCGATCGCCGAGCGTCCGCCCTTGGTCACCGCCATGAAATGGTGGGGATGTGATGCCGACTTCACTGCATCGGCGGCGATGCGCACGTTGCCGTCGGTTCCGTTCTTGAAGCCGACCGGACAGGACAGTCCGGAAGCGAGCTCGCGATGAATCTGGCTCTCGGTCGTGCGTGCGCCGATCGCCGCCCACGTCACCAGATCGGCGATGTATTGCGGCGTAGTGAGATCGAGAAACTCGGTGCCGGCCGGCAGACCTAGATTGTTCACGGCCGACAGAACGTTCCGGGCGAGCCGCAGTCCCTTGTTGATATTGAAGCTGCCGTCGAGGTCTGGATCGTTGATCAGGCCCTTCCATCCCACCGTGGTGCGCGGCTTCTCGAAATAGACCCGCATGACGATTTCGAGCCGATCGGCAAGCCGTTCGCGCAAGGCAGCAAGCCGCGAGGCGTACTCCACGGCTGCGACGGGATCGTGGACCGAACAGGGACCGACGACGACCAGAAGGCGATCGTCGGTTCCATGAAGGATGGCGTGGATGGCGTGACGCGACGCCATCGCAACACGCGTCGCGGTCAAGGTGCGCGGTATCTCGCGCATCACCTCCTCCGGCGTACTCAGCTCTTTTATTTCCCTTATTCGAAGGTCGTCTGTGGTGCTCAACACGGCGGAGGCTCCTGTTGTTGGGACCTGCCGGCCAAACAAAAAGCCGCCAAGTCGGGCGGCTGTTCGGACTTCTTGCTGCAATTCTTCAGATTGAGCGTGATCCTCCCACCGCCAGCGAGCTGTCGTAGCTAAAATACCAGGAAAAGCTGGTGGCGGCGGTGATCATGCCGGCTCTATAGCGCGCGCCCGGCGCCTTGTCATCCCAAAAAACGCGCGGCCTGATCCGGTTCAAGCCTTGCGCGCGGCGAGCGCCACGCCGATCAGGCTTGCGCCGCCGAAAAGCAGATTGATGCCGACCAGAAGCCCGATCGCCCATTCGGCCGAGCCGGGAAGCCCGGCGATGATCATCGCGGCGATCAGGATATCCAGGATGCCGGAGAACAGCATCCAGCTCCAGCGCTCGGATAATTCGCGGCGGTGCTCCAGCGCGTACATGATGGTCGCCACCCCCTCGGCCAGGAAATAGGCGCCGACCACGATCGTCAGCGACAGCACGCCCTGGATCGGCCGTATCAGCAGGATCAGGCCGGCGGCAATCCCCAGCACCGCCGAGATCAGCGACCACCAGAAGCCGGGCATCTGCCGGGCCCAGAATGTCAGCACCAGCCCCGCAATGCCCGAGATCAGAAACATCCAGCCCAGAAAGATCGTGACGGCAAGGCTCGCCAGCGGCGGCACGATGATGGCGGCAAGGCCGAGCACGACCAGCAGGATGCCCTCGATCAGGAAGGCCTTCCAATGTTCGCGAACGGCGGCGCTCACTTCGGATCGCAGGGTGGCGATGTCCTGGGGAAGGGTCATGGCAAATCTCCCGGTGCTGATGACGCAGAATGACGCCTTGAAATGACGTTTTATGATGACACCATCATATCGCGTGCGCTGCGGCTGCGGGAGCGAATTTTACGGGGTCAGCTTTGTCCGGGAGCGGACGAAAAGCCGGATGCCGCGCTGCGGATCCGGTTGCTGCCGAGAAAATAAATCGCCGTGGTCACCACCAAAAGCGCGCTGCCGATCAGGATCGACGATAGCCCGATCGGAACCAGAACCAGCGCGACGTTGCGTTCGGGATTGACCAGCCAGTGATGGATCGATGTCAGCACGAAAGTGAGCCCGATGAATCCGGCGCCGCCGCCCAGCACCAGCAGCGCCCACATCCGCCGCAACTGGCTGAGCCGCGCGCGGGCGGCCTCGGTGCGGGCGGCCTGATGGCGGCCGACCCGCCGCACCAGGCGCACGGCAAATGCGATCGAGGAGAAGCCGATCAGGACGCTGACCGCGCCGAGCAGCAGGCGGGCGTTGGGATCCATATCGGGGTTCTGCTGCAGCGTCAGCAGCGGGAAATCGAAGCCTGCATGCAGCGCCAGCGGGGCAAACAGCATCAGAATGCGGCTTGAGATGCGCGCCCAGTCGCGATGATGCCGGTGCGCGCCGAGCGCGGTGCCGGATCGCCCGAGCGCCAGATAGGCGCCGGCGATGACGCCGAGCGAGCCGTGGAACGGCACCGTCAACACGCTGCGCAGCGCCGCCAGCGATCGCCACATGTCGGCGTGCTGCACGAGATAAGCGAGGTTTTCGTAGGCCGCAAAGCCCAGGCCCGCCGCCGCGCCATAGACCACGGTGTCCATCGGGTCCGCGAATGGCCGCCGCCGCGCCGATACCGCGACGATGACGAGGATCTTGACGGTTTCCTCCGGCAGCGCCACCCCGAATACCGAATGCACGGCCTCCGCCACCCAGGGGTTTTCGGGGGCCGCGAGCATCCTGGCGAAGGGGGCGCGCGCCACGCCCAGCAGCGAGATGCTGGCGGCGCCCAGGAAGAACGCGGTCCAGACCGTGGCGGGCGGGCCGGGGCGCTCGCCGGCGGCGATCACCAGCCACAAGATCAGCAGCGCGGGCGCCACCGCGGCGGTGCCGATCACGGTTGGGAGCGATTCAAGGAGATTCATCAAGGCGGCAAATATGCCATTTTTCGAGATAAGCTACGCTACGGAACCTGTCTGAACGCGCACTGAATGCATATCCTCGCCCGCATCGGGGGCTTCAGCAACCCCGGCAGATGCTCTTGAGCCGCGCATTCACCAGCGCTTCCTCGGCGGTGATCGAATCCACATATTTGCCGGTGTCGACTTTCGAAACCGGGACCGATCGCTGCTCCGGCTTGGCGGGTTCGGACGACGCAACCGGCGGGGCGGCCTTGTCGTAGCAGGCCAGCCTCGTGCCCGGGTTCGCTATCGATTTGCAATCCGGCGTTTGCGCTATCGCGGTTTGGCACAGCGCGCAAAGCGCGGCGAGTACGGCGAAGAATCTCATAGCAATCCCTTTTACCTCGACCTCTTGTTGGCCCAAGTCCTGCCTGACGAAACCGGATTGTCAAATGCCGGCATTCGCGCCAATTGCGATTATCCAGTTAAATCAACGAGTTTCAAAGACTTCTGTTGACGCAAGATGCACATATTTGCGCCGCAATGTCTATCGGTGAATTGGCAAGGGCGGCGCCGGCGTCTGGCGGCTGCGTGATAGATTCTGCCGTCGGCAGACTGGGAGGCGCACCGGGTGGTTCTATTCCGCGGAGCAGAGACACACGCAAGGTCGGTTCTGAAAGCCATCAGCTGGCGCACGCTCGGAACGCTCGACACCTTTGCGATCAGCTGGCTGTTGACCGGCAGGGTCGAGATCGCCGGTTCGATCGCCGGCCTCGAGATCGCGACCAAGATCCTCTGGTATTACCTGCACGAGCGCGTCTGGGCCGCAATCCATTGGGGCCGGCGGCGAGATTGATCGCGGGTGGCAGGACCTCCGCGCCGCTTCAACGACGGCCCGATAACCCGGCATCACGCCGGCGTGCTTCACGCGACCTTTGCATCGCCGGCGGAGAATGGCGGTGCGGCCCGCGCGATCAGCCTCGCAAGATCCAGGCGGCTTTGCGGCTCGACGAACTTCACCGCAAAACCATTGGGCAAACGTCTGACGACGCGGCCGATGCAGGCGCCGACCGCCAGCGGCGTTGCAATTTGCGGCTGCAATTCGCAGGAGACCGCGGCCCCGGAGATCGACATATTGATGACGAAGCATGGGTGGGTGGTGCCATCGGCCAACGTAAGAAACGAATGCGGATTTGTCGGGATGATGCGCGCATCCTTCCTTAGATCGGTAATGCCGGGCGCCTTCAGCTTGTTTTCCAGCCAGATCAATTTGCTGGCGAAGCTCTCGCGCATCGGCCGGGTCATCTCCAGTTCGAGCAGGAAGCCGCTGGACAAGGTGTCACTGATAATGCCGTCGAGCTTGCCGAAATCGCGAAAGTGGGTCGAGAGGTGGTCGCCGACCTTGCCGACCACGGGCACGTCGACGATCATCCGGAACGGCGAAACGCGAGTGGTCCGGCACGCGAAGCTGCGAAGCTTTCCCTGCGGATCATACCAGTTCGGCAGCGTGTAATTGCCGTCAACGGCAATATTGACCGCGCGCTGCTTGAGGAACTTTTCGACCGACAAGACGAATTCCGCTCTATTTCAGTGACCTGTTGATCGATGTGAATTGTCAGAGGGGAACAGACGAACGGTATCATATGCGGACGCAAATACTAAAATTCGCTAAATTCGCCCAGAGCGGACGATGGACCCCGAAGGAATTATAGATTAAGAGCGTTACTTTTCCGCAAATTGAACTCCGTAAAACGACGTAGACGGGCCCGCGCGGGCGGTCCTGCTCACCGCGCCAGCAGGCGCCGGCAGGTTTCGACAAACACCTGTGCGCCGGTGACGATGTCGGCATCCGCGGTGTTCTCGCTCCAGTGATGGCTGACGCCGCCGATCGAGGGCACGAACAGCATGCCTGCCGGCATGATAGTGGCCAGGATCTGGGCGTCATGGCCGGCGCCGCTGGGCATGCGGATCGACCGGCCGCCGGCAAATGTCGCGCTCGCGCTTTCGATGGCGGCCTGGATCGCGCCATCCATCACGGCCGGCGCGCCGGTGCGAATACATTCGACCGCGACGCTGCAGCGGCCCCGTGCGGTGATTTCCGCGGCCGTGCTGCGCAGCAGATGCTCCAGCCGGGCGATGACGGCGGGATCGGCGTCGCGAATCTGAAACAGCATTTCGGCATGGCCCGGGATGATGCTGGGCGCGCCTGGATCGAGCGTGATGCGGCCCGTGGTCCACACCGTGCGCGGTCCGCAGGCAGCGGGAAACCGATCATCGATCTCGACGCAAAACCGCGCCAGCGCCAGGCCGGCGTCCCGGCGAATGGCCATCCGCGTCGTGCCGGCGTGATTCTGCTCGCCGTCAAAACTGATCCTGTATTGCCAGATGCCGACGATCGAGGTGACGATGCCGATCGCAAGACCGGAGCTTTCGAGGGTCTCGCCCTGTTCGATATGCGCTTCCAGATAGCCGATGTGCCGGCCGCGCATCGCGCGTGCGCGCGGCCGGCCGGCAAGACCGACCTCGCGCAGGGCTTCGCGCATGCTGCGCGGGCTGTTGCGGTCGCGCGCGGCGTCGATCTCCGTCTCGGTCAGCGCGCCGACGTAAGACCGGCTGCCGAGGAAACTGCCAAAATGGCCTTCCTCGTCGCACCAGGAGGCGACTTCGACCGCGCCGCCGACTTTCGGATCGGCATTGAGTATGCGCGCAGCTTCCAGCGCGTAGATCACGCCGAGCGGCCCATCGAGCCAGCCCGCATAATTCTGGCTTTCGAGATGCGAACCCGCCAGCAGTTTTGCGCCGGATTTGGCGCTGGTGCCGAGCACATTGCCGATGCCGTCGATCTCGGCAGCGAGCCCGGCCTCCGGCAGCCGCCCGGCGAGCCATTGGAGCGACCCCATATGGGCCTCCGAGAAAGTCGGCTTGTGCACGCCCGTCTTGTAGGCGCCGATGCCGCGCAGCGCATGGAGATCGGCAAGCACCCGCGCGCCGTCGAATTGTGAGCTACTGTCAGGCACGTTTTTTCGCTTTCTGAGATGACCAGCTTATTTGCTTGAATGGCAGACGCAAGTTGCCGACAAGACCGATGTGAACGACCCACCCGATCCTATCGAGGCGATCAAATTCCGCATGGAGCGGCAAGGGCTCACGCGGAACGACCTGAAAGAATCACTGGCACGCGCACGCGCATCGCCGAGGTTCTGAACAGAAAACGAGGACTGTCGGTCGGCATAATCCGGCGTTCGCATGAACGCCTCGGCATCTCGGCCGAAGTGCTGATCCGGCCGAGCCGAAAAAATGCGGAGTGAGCCGTCCGCGCTCCCTAGCGAAGCGCCTCATTGTAACGATATCAATGACTTGCTTAAGGGTTTGGGAGAACCAGGTCGCATTGAAGCAGATCAGGTTTCAGGAGTGCTACCCAAGCTTTCCAGGGTCGCTGAGGGTCGGGTGGGCACCATGCTCCACGATGAATTCAAGCGCCTTGATCCCGGGAAGGAAGAAGTAGCCGCCTCCCAGCGTTCGGGTCAGTGCCTGCAGGGACACTTCGTCGCCACTCGGCAATCCCGGAATGGTGAACTTCTTGGGCTGCGCCGGCGAACCCACGACCGGATCGTCCTCGTGATGGAGATTGCCGAAGCGGAAGTTACGCATCCATCTCTGATGAATGAGCTCGAACTGCCGCTCGAGATCCGCATTGCACGCGATGAAGAACAAGCCTTGCTTGGGATTGTCCCTGTCCTCGGTCTTCTCGAGATAGGGTCGTCCGCGGCGAAGCAATCGGTGCAGCTTGGACGCCTTGATGCCCGATTTCACATCGACACCCAGTGAGTCTCGTGGATTCACCCTGCGGATATGAGCCCCCTTCGGGCACATGAAGCCGTTCGCGTCCTCAACTTGATAACGAAATGCGTCGGCCCTGGAATCCGACACCGGTATGCTTCGGTCGCCCTTCCACGATAGCGGCAAGCCATTCTTCGAACGCCCCATCAGCTTTTCGCAGATTGCGTTGCCGCTCGCTGCTTCAAGTGCCTCGAACGCCTCAACATTCTGCTCGATCTGACGCACAGCCAGATAGCTTCCGTTCAGCGTGAAGCGGCCGCCGGGATGGGTGGCCCGGCCGAACTCTGTCCAATGCTCCGCGTCGGGACAGTAGGTGAGTTCGTCATATTCGTTGCGATAGCCCACAACGAATTCTCCGGGAGCGATCACACGATCTTCATACAGTAGCCCCGCTTCCTGTCTAACCCGCTTCGGGTTATCACCGCCTTCTTGCCTGAGCCCGCGGATCACAGGTTGCGCAATGCCATCGCGAAAGCCGAAAGGCTCATACAGCTTGCCATCCTTGAAGGAGCCCGGGCGGTTTTCAACGGTCGTGATGGTGCAAAACGCATCTTTATCAGGGGACGGCATTTGCGGCTCTGCATCTGGCAACCGCCAATTGGCGACGACAACACGGTCTGGCGGCCTGTGCATCCTTCGACGTCCGACCACCGCCATTGCTGGCGAGGGATGTCTCTCAACAACGATTCCCGCAATGCGCTCCCCATGCCGCTGCGAAACGGAGTCGGAAATGGGTGCCTGCTGGTTTCCCTGACGCCGAGCTTCGCGAGTCCTGCGAAACTGAAGGCGATAGCCACAGCCTCGCAAATGGACGAATTTTTCTTGCCCTCCAGGACGCGCTTTGCAGTGACCATCAAACTGCTTCGGGCGAGTTCGGAGAGCCATTTCCGGGCGCGGCAAGCTCGCAAGGCGTGATCTTCCTGCGCCAGGGGAGCACCGAACAATGCAACGAGACCGTCCCCGAGCAATTGGCTGATGGTGCCTCCATAGGTTTCGACCGCGTCGACCAGCAGGTCCAGCGCCTTGCCGAGATAGTCCCGGGACTCTTCCGGATCCGCATACTGCAACAGCGAGGTCGAATCGCAGACGTCGACGAACAGCACGCTCACCTGTTTGTTCTCCGTCAACATCTGCGCCGCCCGCGCCTTGGGACGTTGCCGTCGTCGGATGGGTCGTAGGTCACGAGCCGGTTCGCTGGGAGGCGGGAGCGGAGAAGGCTGGTCGACGGCACTGTTGAGACTGCCGCCGCATTGCGGGCAGTACCGGTGCTTGCGAGCGACGCGAGCCGAGCAAACGGGACAGGTGGTCACGGCAGGGCGCACAAGTCGACGGCTTCAACGAAAAAATCGACGCTCATGGGCGTGATCATCGTCTCCTCCAGAAAATTCCTGGCCGCCTGGTCGTCTATTGACGGTTCATCGATAACCTAGGCGTCAAAGCGCAATTGCAGGATTCCTCAACTTTCTCCGATCCTCCAAAGAAATGCCGCGTTTCTGATTTAACGAATACGAGCCCCGCATTCCATTCGACGACATTAATGTGCCTGTCGAAATTTTATCCTTGCTCAATGGATGCGAACGCTCTCCGAGGCCGCTAAGTATGAGCGGCTAACTACTATAGGAGGCCTGAAACCCGACGCCAAGTCCATAAATACGAAGGAGCCCAGAACCAAAACCAAGTCTTTAACCAGGTCTTTCGCGCGGATTAGCACCGTGCCGCCGCTGAAGGTGCCTGATGAAACTGCCGCGGGCGCGCTTACTCGGCCGCAGGACCGTCGACCATTCCCCGGCGCTGAAAAACCAAAGTGATGGAGAAGCCGCTGGCGCTCCCTAGCGGAATCGAACCGCTCTCTCCACCGTGAAAGGGTGGCGTCCTAACCGATAGACGAAGGGAGCGAAAACGCCGGTCCGCCGCCGCCCACCGGGCCGCGGCATTGCCGTTTCGCCTTGGCAACAAACTTCCGGCAAATCAACGCTTTGGGGCAGCCAATTGCGCCGTGCCGAACCCGTAACCGGTCTCGCTTGGCCGGGCGGCGGGCGAACGTATAGTGGCGTTTGCGCGGGCGGGCAAGTCGCCGGAAAGGCGGTTTTGCGCGCCGATCGGGAGCACCTCGCCGCTCGCGGGCGCCCCAAAACATCCATGCGTTGCAACGGTTTATTAGCGCCTGCGGGATAGGAGGGGGGCTCAGGAGCAAATCGAGATGATGATCGCAGCCAACAAGAAGCGGGAAGCGCGCAAATCACTACACCAGCCCGGGTGGATC